>NZ_CALAYQ010000180.1:0-19681 GCF_937894855.1 uncultured Zoogloea sp. | reverse complement strand
TGGTTCGGCTCGGTGGTGCAGATCATCAACCACATCACGCTGTTGTCCATCATCCTGACCGGCGCAGCGCTGATCCGGGAGCGCGAGCACGGCACCATCGAGCACCTGCTGGTGATGCCGGTTACACCCGCGCAGATCATGCTCTCCAAGGTCTGGTCGATGGCCCTGGTCGTGCTGATCGCCTCCTTCCTGTCCCTCAATCTCATGGTGCGCGGCGTCCTGGGCGTTCCAGTCGAGGGTTCCATTGCACTGTTCTTCGCTGGCGCGGCGCTCAGTCTGTTCGCCACCACGTCGATGGGCATCTTCCTCGCCACCCTGGCGCGCAACATGCCGCAGTTCGGTATGTTGATGATGCTGACCATCATGCCGCTGCAGATGCTGTCGGGTGGCACTACGCCACGCGAAAGCATGCCCGAGATCGTGCAGAACATCATGCTGGTCGCACCCACCACCCATTTCGTGGAACTGAGCCAGGCCATCCTTTATCGGGGCGCGGGGCTGGAGACGGTGTGGCAGCCCTTCCTGGCGCTGGCCCTGATCGGCACGGTGCTGTTTTTCCTGTCGTTAGCACGCTTTCGCAAAACGATCGGCCAGATGGCCTGATCGTCTGACCGCCCGATTGGGCACTCAACCCAGTAAGGAGTTTGACCATGAGCAATGAAACCATCCCTCTCAACCTGTTCAAGGCGAACCTGGAACTGCAGCTGCGCCTCCAACGCCTGATGCAGGAAAACAGCCAGCAATGGTTGGAGAACGCCACGCGCGCAGGCAGCGAAAACATTGCCGAGTCCGGCACTGAGATCGAAAGCCTGCTCAAGGCCCAGAACTGGCAGGAGTTGGCCACGCTGCCCGCGCAGGCCTTCTGGCGTCAGTTTCAGCACCAGATGGGTGGCGCGCAGGCACTAACGCAAGTCGCAATCAAGAATCAGACCACCTTCACTCAAGGCCTGCAGCAAGCCATTCAGGACTGGCAGAAATCGGTCACGCAGGCCGTAGGCCAGGCAGATGCGATATTGCCGTTCCAGGATATTTTCAAGCAATGGGGAGCGGTGTGGGCCAAGGCACAGGACAAGGACGCACCAGCCAAGACAGGTGGTCGCAATGCCGGCTGAGCAACGCACTGCACTGGTCACCGGCGGCAGCGGCGGCCTGGGCGAAGCCATCGCCCGGGCCTTGCACGATGCGGGCCATACCGTGCTCATCGTCCATTCGCCGGGCAATGCCAGCATTGGCGCGTGGCTGAAAACCCAAGCCGGCGAAGGTTACGACTTCGCCGCCTACGGCGCGGATGTGGCCGACCATGCCCGTTGCCAGGAACTGGCTGACCGCATCCACACAGACGGGCATCGCATCGACATCCTGGTCAACAACGCGGGCATCACGCGCGATGCCACGTTCCGCAAGCTGAGCTACGCCGATTGGGATGCCGTCCTGCGCGTCAATCTCGATTCCGTATTCAACGTGACCCGGCCATTCATCGACGGCATGCTCGACAGGGGCTGGGGCCGGATCATCAACATCTCCTCCATCAACGGCTCCAAGGGGCAGTTCGGCCAGACCAACTACTCCGCCGCAAAAGCCGGCATGCATGGCTTCACAAAAGCCCTCGCACAGGAAGTGGCGCGCAAAGGCGTGACGGTCAACACCGTCTCGCCGGGGTATCTGGACACGAAGATGGTGACGAACATGACCGAGGGCGTGGTCAAGCAGGTGATCGCCGGTATCCCGGTAGGCCGCCTAGGGCGGCCTGCGGAAGTCGCAGCACTGGTGGCATTCATCGCCAGCGAGTCTGCGGGATTCATGACCGGCAGCAACGTCTCGATGAATGGTGGCCAGCACATGTACTGACTGCGGCAGGGCCGCCAGGGCGCTGTGTCGGCGGCTCCTTTCTATTCGTTTTCCTTTTCAGCATACAGGGAGTGCCCATCGCCATGAACCGAGACACCACGACATCTCCAACGACCGATTGGGGGCAGTTGCTGTGGGATCCATTGCGACTCCCGGCGAAGGCAACCGAGTATGTAGTGGATGCCTGGCAGCGGCTAATTCTGTATGCCGACGTTCGCCGCCAACGCGGCAACCAGTACCTGGAGCATTTGCAGGAGCAGACGCCGAACGTACTCGACTTCGCCTCAGAGGTCATCATGTCCGGGCTGGAGCTTCCGCGGCCAGTCAACTATGGCCTCGTGCGCATCCTGCCGCCAGCCGACGCGCCGGCCGATCCCAAGAAGCGGCCGTTCGTGGTGGTCGATCCCCGCGCGGGCCATGGCCCGGGCATCGGCGGTTTCAAACCCGACAGCGAGGTCGGTGCTGCTCTGAAGGCAGGCCATCCCTGCTACTTCGTTGGCTTTCTGCCCGATCCCGTTCCCGGCCAGACCGTCGAGGATGTCATGCGTGCCGAAGCGGCCTTCGTGCGCAAGGTCGGCGAGCTGCACCCCGACAGCCGCGGCAAGCCCGCGGTCATCGGCAATTGCCAGGCGGGCTGGCAGATTCTGATGGCAGCTGCCGTCTGGCCCGAACTGTTCGGACCGATCATCGTCGCCGGCGCGCCGCTGTCGTACTGGGCGGGCGACATGCCGATGCGCTATGCAGGCGGCCTCACTGGCGGTAGTTGGTTGACGGCATTGACCAGCGACCTAGGAGCTGGTCGGTTCGATGGTGCCTGGCTGGTTCAGAACTTCGAAAACCTGGACCCGGCCAATACGCTTTGGAGCAAACAGTACAACCTGTACGCCAAGGTCGACACGGAAGGCCCGCGCCACTTGCAATTCGAGAAGTACTGGGGCGGCCACGTGTTCCTGAACGATGTGGAAATACAGTACATCGTCGATAACCTGTTCATCGGCAACAAACTGAGTACGGCGCAGCTGGTGACGTCTGATGGCGTGCGCATCGACCTGCGCAATATTCGCTCGCCGATCCTGGTGTTCTGCTCCTATGGGGACAACATCACGCCACCGCCCCAGGCCCTGGGCTGGATCACCGACCTGTACCGCAACGACCTGGACGTGCTGGGACATGACCAGACCATCGTCTACGCTACCCATGACAGCATCGGACATCTGGGAATCTTCGTCTCCGGCAGCGTCGGGCGTAAAGAGCACCAGGAGTTCGCTGCGAACATCGACATCATCGACGTGCTGCCGGCAGGCATTCACCACATGCAAATCGATGAGCATCCCGACCCAGTGCAGGAAGGAGACCCAACCAGTGACGTCTTCCTGACGCGGATTCGCCGCAGCAGCATCGATGAAGTCCGTGAGATCGTCCGTCCCGACCCTGAGAACGATCGCCGGTTCGCCGCCGTTGCGCGGATCTCCGAGGTCAACCTGGCTTGCTACCGCAGCTTCGTGCAGCCATGGATGCGTGCCCTGGTCACGGACCAGGGTGCGAAGTGGCTGGAGCAGCTGCATCCGCTGCGCATGGGCTATGAATTGTGGTCTGACAGGCATCCGCTCGCCGCCGCAGTACATGAGGCTGCGCAACACGTGCGCGACCATCGTCAGCCCGTCTCCGAGGCCAACCCTTTCCTGCAACTGCAGGCGCAGTTTTCCACCGCCGTCGAACAGATGCTGGATCAATTCCGTGATTGCCGCGACCAGATCTACGCACAGGCGTTTGACACGCTGTACAGCCTGCCGCTGGTGCAGGCCATGACTGGACAGAGCCTGCACGACGATGCACCGCCGCGACCCCGTCCCAGCGAGACGCCCGAGCATCGCCAGTATCTGGCGCAAGAGTTGACACGGCTCGAAGCGGATATTCACAGCGGCGGGCTCGCCGAAGCCGTCATACGGGCACTGTTCTTCGTGCTCGCGGCGCGTGGCGAGGCCGACGAGCGGCACTTCCGGCACGCAGAGCAACTGGTGCGTCCCCGCCTGGGCAGCGACTTCGACATGCAGGCCTTTCGCCACCTCGTGCGTCGGCAGGCTTTGCTCATGAGGTTCGACGAGGACGCCGTGATGTCCGCCATTCCCGGGCTGCTGAGCAACATAGCGCCAGATGACATCCGACAGGTCGCGGGAATGATCACGCAAGTGATCGGTAGCGGCGATGCGCTGTCCGCACCAGAGCAAGCCAGGTTGAAGCAGGTGTCTACCCTGTTCGAGCAGGCGATCCGTCAGGTGCAGGCGGCTTCGGCGCCCGCTATGCCCTCTGCCAATGACCCACGCTCTACGGTGGCGGACACGAGACCAAAGACTGCCTCGCCAAAGCCGAAGGCGCCTCAAAAGACAACGGTATCCAAGACACCCGTCGCGCCGCAGATAAGACAAACACGGCGAGGAAAAAGCAAATGACGACTTCGCCCAAACCGGTCGATGCCACTGCCGATGCATGGCATGTCCTGCGCAACCGAACCTTCGACGAGATCGCCATCGGCGACAGCGCCAGCCTCGAACGCGCGTTTTCGTCGCAAGACATCCACATGTTCGCGCTGCAATCGGGCGATGTGGATCCAGAACCTGCTGTGTCCTCAAGCGCTCGGGGCACCACGGAGGCCATTTGTGCAAACGCCCTGATCTCGGCTGTGCTGAGCACACGCCTGCCGGGGCCTGGAACCCGCTATGTCAACCAGAATCTGTGCTTCCTCGGGGCCGTTCGACCCGGCGACAGGCTGACCGTGCGGATGCAGGTGACCAGCAAGGACACGGCCAACCACCATGTCACGCTGGCCTGCACCTGCACCAACCAGGAGGGGGTAGCGGTTTTCCAAGGCCAGGTAGAGGTCGTGGCGCCCACCGAACGCTTGGAACGAACGCGCACCGTGTTGCCGGAAATCCACCCGAATGCGCAGGGCCGCACAGGCCTGCAAAGCCTGCTGGCGCATGTCGCGCACTTGCAACCGATTCGTGTGGCTGTCGTCCACCCCTGCGATTCTCCCAGCCTGTCCGCTGCGCTCGAAGCACGCCATGCGGGACTGATCGAACCGGTGCTGGTCGGGCCACAGGCGCGGCTGGAGGCAGTCGCCGCGGAGGCCGGGCTGGATCTGGCCGACGTCGCCATTGTGGACGCACCCCACAGCCACGCCGCCGCGCAGCAAGCCGTCGCCCTGGCGGCCACAGGTGAAGTCGAAGCCCTGATGAAAGGGAGCCTGCATACCGACGAGCTGATGTCCGCGCTGGTTTCGACTGCGGCAGGGTTGCGCACCAAGCGTCGGGTCAGCCATTGCTTTTTGCTACAGACACCGGCCTATCCGCGCCCGTTCATCGTCACCGATGCGGCGATCAATATCGCCCCGACTCTGGAACAGAAGGCGGACATCATCCGCAACGCCATCGAGCTGGCGCAGGTAATCGGCGTGCGCGAACCCAAGGTCGCGATCCTGGCCGCGGTCGAGACGGTGAGCCCGACGATGACGGCCACGCTGGACGCGGCGGCGCTGTGCAAGATGGCTGATCGCGGCCAGATCACTGGCGGCCTGCTCGACGGGCCGCTCGCCTTCGACAACGCGGTCTCCATCGCCGCTGCGCGTACCAAGGGGATCGTCTCCGAGGTTGCCGGGCAGGCTGACATCCTCGCCGTGCCTGACCTGGAGAGCGGCAACATGCTTGCCAAGCAGTTGATCTTCCTGGGCGGAGCAGCCAGCGCCGGGATCGTCCTTGGAGCCAAGGTGCCGGTCATTCTGACCAGCCGTGCCGACTCGCGCGATACGCGCATCGCCTCATGCGCGATTGCACTGATGCTGGCCCATCACTATCGGCTGTCGCCCCCTTGAGCGGACTTGTTAGCAACTTAACCACCCCTTTGGAGAAAACACCATGCAGTATTCATTCTCTGGCCGCGTAGCCCTGGTCACCGGTGCAGGATCCGGCATTGGCGAGAGCATCGCCCGGCTTCTTGCGAGCAACGGTCTGAATGTCGTGGTCTCGGACGTCAGCGCCGACAATGCGCAGCGCGTCACCAGTCTCATCAACGCCGAGGGCGGCCACGCCGTGGCCAATGTGGCCGACGTGGCACGCATCGATGAGGTCCAGGCTGCCGTGGCCTGCGCGGTCGATGCGTTTGGCGACCTTCATTTTGCCGTCAATAACGCCGGTATCAGTGGCGACCAGAGTCCTGTGGGGGAACTGGACCCTGCCGCCTGGAGCCGGGTGATCGATGTCAACCTGAACGGCGTGTTCTATGGCCTGCGCCATCAGATTCCCGCCATCCTGCGCTCTGGAGGCGGCGCCATCGTCAACGTCTCCTCCATCCTCGGAGTGGTGGGCGACGCAGCGAACCCCGCGTACGTCGCAGCCAAGCATGCTGTTACCGGGCTGACCCGGTCGGCAGCGCTGGCCTATGCCCCCAAGGGAATCCGGATCAATTCGATCCATCCCGGTTACGTACGTACGCCCATCCTGGATTTCCTGGATGAATCGGCCCTCCAAGAGGCCGTTGGCCTGCATCCGATCGGTCGCCTGGGTACACCGGACGAAATCGCCCATGCCGTGGCGTTTTTGCTATCGGAAGGAAGCAGCTTCCTTGCTGGCACCCAGCTCATCGCCGATGGCGGCTACACAGCGCGCTAAGTCTGAAGACGATGAGACCGCAGACAACCGCGCACACCTTGGCGAGGTCGCACGGACGGCGCGCAGAGAGGACGACCTGATGGACGTCACCATGGCCCGCTCTAGGCGCCACGAACACAGACTGATCCTTGTGCTGAACTGCGGCTCATCCAGTATCAAGTTCGCGGTGTTCGATTCCTCGGCCGCGCCACTGCCGCGCCAGGCATTGTGGAATGGCAAGGTGCAGGGAATCGGTGGCGCCAACCCGGATTTCGGAGAGACGGGGGTTGCGCCGTTCCCGATCGAACTGGAAACGGCACATCCGTATCGCGCCGCACTGCGCCTCATCCGCGATCGTGTCAGCCAGCGGCTCGACGGCCGCCGGATCGGTGCGGTCGCCCATCGTATCGTCCACGGCGGCAGTAAATACTTCATGCCCGTGCGCGTGGACGCGAATGTCCTGGCCGACCTCAAGGGCTACATTCCTCTGGCCCCGCTGCACCAGCCATTCGCGCTCGAAGCCGTGGAGATCCTGCTGCGGGAGCAGCCCGATCTGCCACAGATGGCCTGCTTCGACACGGCCTTCCACCACACTTTGCCCCAGGTCGAGAAGGTCCTGCCGTTGCCCTATGCCGCATGGGAGCGCGGTCTGCGTCGGTACGGGTTTCACGGCCTGTCGTATGAGTACATGGCAGTGGCCTTGCCCGAACGCCATGGCGACGCCGCGCGCGGTCGCACCGTCGTTGCCCATCTGGGCAGTGGCGCCAGTCTGTGCGCCATGCGTGGACTCAAAAGCGCGGCCACCACCATGGGCTTCTCCGCGCTTGACGGCCTGATGATGGGCACCCGCACCGGCGCGCTCGATCCGGGTGCGGTGCTCTACCTGATGGAAATCGAGAAGCTCTCACTGGAGCAAGTGGGGCGCGTCCTCTATCACGAGTCCGGCCTGCTCGGCGTTTCGGGAATCTCGGCCGAGCCGCGCGTCATTGTCGGACACGAGAACGATGCAGGCGAAACGGGGGAGCGAGCGCGCTTGGCACTGGCCCTTTACGTGCGCCGCATCGTACGCGAGATCGGGGCCTTGGTCGCCGTGCTGGGTGGCCTGGACATGCTGGTGTTCACGGCGGGTGTCGGTGAACACAATGCGTTCATTCGCGAGCGCATCTGTGCGGCGCTGGGCTTTTTGGGCATTGCCTTGGATACCGATGCCAACGCCAGCCACGCGGCGACGATTTCCAGCGATCACAGTCAGGTCACCGTGGCGGTCGAGCCCACCAACGAAGAGTGGATAGCCGCCAGCCATGCGCTGTCCTGCCTGGACAGGGAGAAGGCGCGATGACGATCGATGCCTTCCATGGATTCACGCTCGCCATCCTGCTGTTGTTCGTGGGCAAGGGCTTGGTTGCGCGTTGGGGCATCTTGCGTCGATACAGCATCCCGGAATCCCTGGTGGGCGGCTTGGCCTGCGCCCTGGTTGTCTTCGCCCTGTACTACGGTGCGGGGATCGTCATCAGTTTCGATCTCGAAGCGCGTGACGCGCTGCTGCTGTACTTCTTTGCGGCCATTGGCCTGGGTACCGACGCCCGCACGCTGCGCCATGGTGGACGGCCCTTGCTGATCCTGTCGGGGTTGGCCATCGGGTTCATGGTGCTGCAGAACCTGGCCGGGATGGAGATGGCACGCGCCTTCGGCCTGGATCCGCGCACCGGGCTGATGGTGGGATCGATTTCCCTGACAGGAGGCGTGGGCACCACCTTGGCCTGGTCCGATCACTTCGTTCACAACCTCGGCATTGCGCAAGCGCAGGAACTGGGATTGGCAGCGAACATGATCGGCCTGATCGCGGCCTGCACCATCGGGGGCCCAGTCGCAAGCTTGCTCATGCGTAGGCATCGGCTTCAAGCCTCTGGGGACAGCGCCCTGGAAATTGGCACGCTGCACAGGGATGAGCAGCATGCCCGCCTGGACTACTACGGCCTGCTGCTGGCATTGCTCTGGCTCAACTTCGCCTTGATGTTGGGATACGGAATCAATGCCTTGGTCGCGCGTACCGCCGTCACGCTGCCCGCCTTTGTGGGCTGCCTGCTGGCCGGAATTCTCCTGCGCATGGCGGCCGACTGGATGAGGCCAAGTGGGCGCGGACGTTTATGGAACTGGCCGAGCATGCAGCCAGGCATCGCCCTGGTTTCCGACATGTCATTGGGCCTGTTTCTGACCATGGCGCTGATGGGACTCAGGCTCTGGGAACTGCAGCCCGTGCTCGCCTTCATCACGGCGGCGATGCTGGTGCAGATTGCCTTGGTCATCGCATTCGTTTTGCTGATTGTTTTTCGGGCAATGGGCAAGGATTACCAAGCCGCCGTGGTGTGCGCGGGTTTCGGCGGTATTGCGCTGGGATCTACCGCCACTGCCATCGCCAACATGACGGCGGTGACTCGGGAGCATGGTGCGGCACGCGAGGCGTTCATTGTGGTGCCCTTGGTATGTGGGTTCGTCATCGATATTGCGAACGCACTGGTAATCAGCCTGATGGCCGGTTAGGCGAAGCGAAACAGCGGAGCGAGCTGGCAGATGGATACATCGCTGACGCGCTGGCGAGGCGTCGTCGCCCAGGAAATCGCAATCGACTCCCGTTTTCAAGCAAGGGGCTCTTTCTACTTGTGCAGAAATAGAGGTAATACGCTTTGACGAATAAAAAGAACGGCAATATCGACTCAGCCATCAATCCGAAGTTGGATGGGGATGCCCATGTCGCTTGGGCACAGGCTTGGTCGTCTATTTCGCCGGAGACATCGTTGCTCGCGTGGGTGGACTGGGCGAGCCATTTAGCAAACAGTCCTGGCAAGCAAGCCGAGCTTTTGGCGTTTGCAGCCTCCCTGTCCGAGCAATGGATGGCCGTATTGAAGAAGAATCCGGCCAACCCGGACCGGGGAGCCACCGCTCCTGACCGGTCACCTGTCAATGACCGCCGCTTCAACGATCCTGCATGGGATCAATGGCCCTACGACCTTTTCCGCAGTTCATTCGTCAATCAGACCAAATGGTGGGAGCAGGCCACGCAGGGGGTGTGGGGAGTGGATCCGAAACACCAACGCCTGCTGGCGTTTGGCGCCAAACAGTGGCTGGAAATGCTTTCGCCCGCCAACGCTGCGGTTTTCAACCCCGTTGTCCTGAAAAGAACCATCGCAGAGCAAGGCGCCAATCTAGCGCGGGGGACGTCCAACTTTCTCGACGACTTGCGTCGGCAACTATCCGGCCAGCCTCCCGCGGGAACGGAGAACTTCGTCGTTGGGCGCGACGTAGCGGTCACGGAAGGAAAAGTCGTTCTGAGAAATCGACTGATCGAACTGATTCAGTACACGCCCACTACCGAGAAAGTCCATCCCGAACCGATCCTGATCATTCCTGCCTGGATCATGAAGTACTACGTACTGGATCTGTCACCGCATAACTCGCTGATACGGTATCTGGTTGCGCAAGGGCATACGGTTTTTTGCATCTCCTGGAGAAATCCGGATGCTGAGGATCGAGATTTGGGCATGGATGAGTACCTGGAGTTCGGCCTGCATGCAGCGCTGGACGCTGTGACTTCCGTCGTCCCCGGGCATGGAGTCCACGCGGCTGGTTATTGCCTGGGCGGAACGCTACTGGCCATTGGTGCTTCAGCCATGGCGCGTGATGGCGATACGCGGCTGGTGTCGGTAAGCCTGCTTGCCGCACAGACGGACTTCAGCGAACCGGGCGAGCTGAGTCTTTTCATCAACGAGAGTCAAGTGGCGCTGTTGGAAGCCAGCATGGCTCAAACCGGTTATTTGACCTCCGACCAGATGAGCGGAGCTTTTCAGCTACTGCGTTCCTACGATCTCATATGGTCTCGCATGATTGACGAATACCTATTGGGCGATCGCCGGGCAATGACCGACCTGATGGCTTGGAATGCCGATGGGACTCGCCTCCCCGCGAAGATGCATTCGCAGTATCTCCGACGCCTTTACCTGAATAACGATCTCAGCGCGGGGCGTTATCCCGTCACGGGTCGCCCCGTTTCAGTGGGAGACATCGCTGTACCGGTGTTTTGCGTCGGCACTGCCTCGGATCATATTGCGCCTTGGCGCTCGGTTTACAAGCTGCATCTCCTGTCTTCGGCCGAGCTGACTTTCGTGCTGACCACTGGAGGACACAACGGCGGCATCGTGAGCGAGCCCGGCCGAGGTAAGCGCCAATATCAAATCCATACCCGCGCGGCCGGTGATGGATACATGGCGCCGGATGAGTGGCAAGCGACGATGCAGACGCATCCGGATTCCTGGTGGCCCGCATGGTCGGCGTGGCTGCGAGAGCGTTCCGGTGATGTTGTTGCGCCTCCGCTCATAGGTGCTGAATCCAGTGGATACCCCACTGTTTGCGACGCCCCAGGGGAATATGTACGCAACTGAATAAGCGCATACCGCGTCCGCTATTGCGACACGGTATACGCAATATCTGTTCGTCACCCCGTTTTACTCTGATAACTGGAGACATTCATGTACTCAAGAATCCTGGTTCCGCTCGACGGAAGTCCTACTGCCGATTTGGCGCTCCACCACGCTGCGGTGCTGGCACGCCTGAATGGCGCAACCATCGTCTTGCTGCACGTCATCGAGGAGATGAAGCACAGCAACGGCTTCGAGAGGCCGAGGATCTATATTGAAGAAGTGAGGCCGGGCTTCCTGGCGGCCGGGCAGAAGCTGCTGGACGAGGCGGCGCTGCGGCTGAGGCAGGGAGGCCTGGTGGTTGAGACCGTCCTTCTGGAAAGTAACGGCGAGCGCGTCTCGGTGCTCATCGCTCAGCAGGCACTGACTACTCAATGCGAGTTGGTGGTGTTGGGTACCCACGGACGCCGGGGCGTGGACAGGCTGCTGATGGGAAGCGATGCAGAGCAGCTCGCTCGCATCGCACCAGTCCCGGTGATGCTGGTGCGCCAGTCCCAATCGGTCATTGTGACTGCAACCCCTGGGCAGGGGGGCACGCCAGCGTGACGAAAGTTCAGTCCGCCGACCCCGCTGAATGGAGGCTGGAAGTCGCAGCCTCCTTGCTGCTGCTATTGCTGAGCGCCTCCGCACAGGCCCAGTCCTGCCACCAGGACAACCCGCTGCGCTCAACGGGAACGCTCAATCTGCGGATCGACAACGACATGTTCGGCGGCATTGGACAAGATCAAGGCTACTCCAATGGATTTCTCGTCAGCTGGGTCTCCCCCAACCTTGTGGACTATCGCGATGACCCTTGCCTACCCCGTCTCGTCCGTGGGCTGAATCGTTTTCTCACGGTGCTGCAACCCGAGGGTTTTGACGAACAGAACATGACCATCGGCTTCGGGCAGATGATGTACACCCCCAGCGACAAAACGCGCAGCGATCTGATCAAAGACGACCGCCCTTTCGCCGGCGCAATGATGTTGAGCTTTGGCTACAACGCGCGGCGCGGCGATACGCTGCGCACCTCACAAATCCGCGTCGGTGTTGTGGGCCCCTCCTCCTTGGCCAGGCAAACCCAGAACTGGTGGCATGACACCATCGGCGTCGACAAATTCAATGGCTGGCGACACCAACTGCGCGACGAGCCTGTGCTGCAGTTGCTGCACGAACGCCGAACGCGAGTCTTCAGGCAAGAAAACGTCAGCGGTTGGGGTTGGGATCTGACCCGCCACTGGGGCGGCAGCTTGGGCAATTTCGCCACCTACGCGAATGTCGGCGGAGAACTGCGCTATGGCCTACGCCTGCCGGACGACTTAGGCACCGCACCGCTGCGCCCGGCTGGAGAAAACACCTCGCCCGTGCGTAAGACCGCTGGCAGCAACTGGAACGGGCACCTGTTCGTGGCACTCGACGGTCGCTGGGTTTTGCACGACATCACGTTGGACGGCAATACGTTCAAGTCCAGTCATAGTGTTGATAAACGGCCATTCGTGGCCGATGTGGGCTATGGCATCGCGATGACTCAGGGCAACTGGCGCATCGCGATAGCCCGCTACCACCGCACCCGCGAATTTCGTGGACAAAAGGAAATCCCGGTCTACGGAACGATCACCGTAGGACGGCGATTCTGATGCAGATCGATTCCTTGAACGCCATGCAAGCCACTCTGTTGCTGTTCATGACAAGAGCCTGGTTGCTTGTGGAGCTACCACGTCGACGCAGTACTGCCAATGCCGTCGTCATTAGCCAGTTGGCAAGGTGAACACAGCGAGCTGAACGATAAGGCACCCGCGCTCGATAAGAGACCAAGGACAACAAATAAGGAGATAAATGGATGCAACGACTCACCCTGGCCCTACCCGGCAATGAAGATCTGGCCCGCGGCATCGCGCAGGCATGCGGCAGCGAAGCCGGCCGCATCGAAACGCGCCGATTCCCCGATGGCGAGAGCTATGTCCGGTTGCATGGCGAACCTGCCGATCGGATCGTGGATGTGATTTGCACGCTGGCCCATCCTGATCCGCAGTTCCTGCTTCTGGCTTTTGCCGCTGACGCGGCGCGCGAACTTGGCGCGCAAGAGGTGAACCTGATCGCACCGTATCTGGCCTACATGCGCCAGGACAAGCGATTCCATGACGGAGAAAGCGTGACGTCGCGGTCCTTCGCACGTCTGGTCTCATCGACCTTCGACAAGCTGCTCACGGTGGATCCGCATCTGCACCGCTATCCGACACTATCAGCGGTCTACACGATCCCCACCATCACCTTGCATGCCGCACCACTGCTGGCCGACTGGATCGCGAATCATGTCGAAGAACCTTTGATCGTGGGCCCCGACGAGGAAAGCGAGCAGTGGGCCGGCGCCATCGCGTCCCGCATCGGCGTACCGCACGCTGTGCTTCGCAAGACACGCCATGGCGATCGCAGCGTGGACATCGATGTTCCCGACCTGTCGATCTGGCGCGGCAGAACGCCGGTGCTTGTGGACGACATCGCATCATCAGGCCGCACGCTCGCCGTCGCGGCGCGCAAGCTCGCCGAGCAAGGAATGCGCAAGCCGGAGTGCGTAGTGGTGCATGCCCTGTTCGCCGAGGATGCCTGGGCCCAATTGACACCGTTGTTTGCCCGAATTACGTCCACCGACGCAGTACCGCATCCGAGCAACCGGATTGGTCTCGCTTCGCTGATTGCCGACGCTCTCTCTAGCGGGAAAACCGATCCGCGAGGCTGATCTTTTTATCGATCCAACTATTTTCAAGGAGACCTGAAATGTCCTCTCAAGCTAACCTCGCAACCGATTGGCGTGCTGGTTACGGGCCCATCGCGCACAGGTCTGAAACCATCGAACGTATGCAGGCCCTAGTGCAACGTCTGGTCGCGCAAAGGCGTATAGCAGACGAAGCCTCGGCCCATGCGCTGCTGGCTGCAGCCGACCGGGTGGCCTGCACGGCCATGAGCGTAGTGGCGCATATGACCTATGCCCGGCGCATCGACCGAAGCGGCTGCCCACTGGGCTCCGATGATTTCAAACAAACGCCCGAAGGCCACACCGGCGGCTCGCTCAACATGGTGCCAGCCTTCGTGGGTTATCTGTTGGCCAACGCGCTGACCGGGACGACACGCGGCTGGCTCATGGGGCAGGGGCACTGCGTGGCCGCGATCGAGGCGGTGAACGCACTGACCGGCGATGTATCCGCCGCCCAGCGTGGACGCTACGACCGCAGCGAGGCGGGCCTGTCGCTCCTGATCGCGGACTTCTACTCCTATGCCATCGATAAGCAGGGTCGGCCCGCGGTACCGCTGGGTAGCCATGCCGGGCCGAACACGGCCGGCGCGATCTCCGAAGGCGGCTATCTGGGGTTCGCCGGGCTGCAGTATGTGCACACGCCGTTGCCGGGAGAAAGCCTGGTGGCATTCCTCAGTGATGGCGCTTTCGAGGAACAACGTGGCTCGGACTGGGCGCCGCGCTGGTGGCGCGCCGAGGACTGCGGCTTCGCCATCCCGGTCATGATTCTCAACGGACGGCGCATCGAGCAGCGCACCCAGATCGTGCAGGAAGGTGGCGCTACCTGGCTGGCCGAAGATCTGCGCCACAACGGCTTCGATCCCGTCATCGTTGATGGACGTGATCCGATGGCGATCGCATGGGCCATTGTTGAAGCCGAAGACACGCTGAGCGCCTTCGCCGCACGCTCGGATCGGCGCTATCCGGTCAAGCTGCCCTACGTGATCGCCGAGACGGAGAAAGGTTTTGGCTTCCCGGGCGCGGCGACCAATGCCGCCCACAACCTGCCGCTGAACGGCAATCCGCGCGAGGATGCGCAGGCACGCGAGGCCTTCAACGCAGGGGCTGCGGCGCTGTTCGTGCCCGAGAGCGAACTGGAAAACGCGCTCACCGTCCTTGCGAATCACGGCCAGAGCCAGCGCTCGCGCGAAAGCGAGCACCCCATGGCCCTACGCCATCCAGCGAGCCCTCATCTGCCGATGCCGGCCTGGGCGCCAACTGAGGTATCGGGCAGCGCCATGTCCGCACTGGACCGTTGGTTCGTGGAGCTAGTGCAGGCAAATCCACAGTTGCGCATCCGGATCGGCAATCCCGATGAACTGGCCAGCAACAAGATGGGGACCACGCTAGCGCTGCTCAAGCACCGCGTCAACGTGCCCGAACCCGGCGTCCCGGAATCGACGGATGGCTCGGTGGTCACCGCACTCAATGAAGAAGCCGTTGCGGCCGCCGCCCTCGCCAACAAAGGGGGGCTGAACCTGATCGTCAGCTACGAGGCATTCGCGGTCAAGATGCTTGGATTGATGCGCCAGGAGATCATCTTCGCGCGTCGGCAGAAGGAGCTGGGCCAGCCGCCAGGCTGGATCTCCGTCCCGCTGATCGTCACATCCCACACCTGGGAGAACAGCAAGAACGAGCAGTCACACCAGGACCCGACCATTGGCGAAGCATTGCTGGGGGAGATGTCGGACACCGCACGCGTGTTGTTCCCGGTGGATGCCAACACGGCGTCCGCCGCGCTGCGAGCGGTCTACGCCAGCCGGGGCCAAGTGGCCTGTGTGGTGGTCTCCAAGCGCGACACGCCGAATCACTTCAACGCCGCCGCCGCTCAATCGCTGGTTGAGCACGGAGCAGCCCATGTAGCCGGCGATCCGGCTACAGCACAACTGCAGTTCGTGGTGATTGGCGCCTACCAGTTGGAGGAAGCGTTCAAAGCCCACGCCCGCCTGGAGCGCCATGGACTTGCGTCGTGCGTCACTGTAGTGATCGAACCCGGCCGCCTGCGCATTCCGCGAGATGACCTTGAGGCCACCTTCGTGGTCGGTGACGAAGCCCTGCAAGCACTCTTCCCGCCTCACTTGCCTCGCGTGTTAATAAGCCATACCCGCCCAGAGCCGATGCTGGGTGTGCTGCGCCGCATTGACAGCGGCACCTCGAAGACGCGGGCTTTGGGCTACATCAACCGCGGCGGCACGCTCGATGTGGCTGGAATGTTGATCGCCAACCGCTGCACCTGGGTGGACGCCATCTATGCCGCTGCGCAAGTGACCGGCCGGAACAGTTCGCAGGTTGCTGCGGCCGCGACCGACGAGCGAATTTCAAGTGGTTCTGACGCGGTCCGCGGCGACCGCGCCGGTTCCTGATTTCACAACCCACAAACAAGAGGGGAGACAAATACATGCTCTCATTGACCAGCCTGGGCGGTGCCGGCACCGTCACCGGCTCCAAACACCTTATCACCCATGGCAATACCCGCATCTTGATCGACTGCGGACTGTTCCAGGGATTGAAAAACCTGCGCGAACTTAACTGGCAGCGCCTGGCAGTTGAGCCCAAGGACATCGATGCGGTCGTATTAACGCATGCGCACCTGGATCATTGTGGGTATCTGCCCCGATTGGTGCTGGACGGGTTCCGCGGGAAGATTTTCTCGACCTCAGCCACGCGAGATGTCGCCGAACTCATCCTACTCGACAGCGCCTGGTTGCAGGAGAAGGACGCCGATTTCGCCAATCGAAAAGGATTTTCCAAACACAAGCCAGCCCTTCCGCTGTATCGGGTTCGGGATGCAGAACGTACGCTCCTGCAGTTCAAACCGGTGCCGCTGCATCAAGAGACTGAATTGCCGGGCAATGCCCGTCTACTGCTGCGCAGCGCCGGTCACATTCTTGGGGCGGCGACGGCTCAGATCGACATTGGCGGCAAGCGTTTGGTGTTCTCCGGCGACTTGGGACGCTTTGACGACATGGTCATGCCTGATCCTGAACCAGTCACGGAAGCGGACTACATCATCATCGAGTCCACCTATGGCAATCGTCGTCATGACCGTTCCGATGCCGTCGAAGCGCTGGGCGACATCATCGAGCGCACGACTCGCCGCGGAGGCACGGTGGTAATTCCCGCTTTTGCCGTGGGACGAGCGCAGTCGTTGATCTACGACTTGTGGCTGCTGCGACAGCGCGGTCGGCTCCGCAACGTGCCCGTCTATCTGGACAGTCCGATGGCCACCAACGCAACTGTGCTGCTGCACCGCCACTCCGACGACCACAAGCTCACGCAACACGATTTCGAGGCCGCATTTTCGGAAGTCAAATACGTGCGCGACGTTGAAGAGTCCAAGGCACTATCGGCGAATCGCTACCCCAAGGTGATTATTTCCGCCAGCGGCATGGCCACCGGTGGCCGCGTGTTGCATCACATAGAAGCGTTTGGCGGCATTCATCAGAACACGCTGCTGTTCTCTGGATTTCAGGCCGCAGGTACGCGCGGACGCAAACTGCTTGAGGGCGCTCGCGAAGTCAAGATTCATGGACGCTGGATGCCGATCAATGCGGAGGTCGCCGAGCTTCCGATGTTGTCGGCTCATGCCGACAGCGATGAACTGATGCGATGGCTGGGCGGCTTTACCCGGGCGCCGGAAGGGGTGTTCATTGTTCACGGTGAATCCGATGCCTCCGAGGCGCTGCGCGAACGTATCCAGCGCGAACTCAAATGGCACGCATCGGTGCCCATGCAAAACCAGGAGTTCGCCCTGTGAGTGCCCGCATCACTCCCCAGACACCCGCCTTGCAAGCATTGCGCATGCGACTGCATGCCCAGCATCAACCCGTCGTCTTGATGCGTACCGATTGCCATGTCTGCCGTGCCGAAGGGCTGGCACCGCGGTCACAGGTACTGATCATTGCCGGCGACCGCACTGTGCAAGCGCTACTGTACCAAATCGACAGCGATCTGCTCAAAACCGGACAGATCGCTCTGTCCGAGGCCGCCTGGGATGCCCTGGACATTCATGAGGGCGATCTTGTGCAGGTTCGGCATCCTCCGCTGCTCGAATCGTTGTCGGCCGTGCGTGCGCGAATTCACGGCCACCGACTGCAAACGACGGAGTTGCAGGCGATCGTCCGTGATGTGGTCGATGGTCGCTATACCGATGTCGCACTTTCGGCCTTCCTGACCGCAACGGCGGTACTGCCTCTGGATATGCAAGAGACCATCCATCTCACCCGTGCGATGGTCGATGTCGGGGATCACCTGCAATGGCAGGCTCCGATTGTTGTGGACAAGCATTGCGTGGGCGGATTACCGGGAAATCGCACCACGCCGTTGGTGGTTGCCATCGCCGCAGCCAATGGATTGGTGATGCCCAAGACCTCATCACGCGCCATCACCTCTCCCGCTGGCACCGCGGACACCATGGAAACGCTGGCTCCTGTAGACCTGGACCTGGATACGCTCAGAAAGGTCGTGGAGAAAGAGGGTGGATGCGTGGCGTGGGGCGGCGCGATGCACCTCAGCCCCGCGGACGACATCTTCGTGCGTATTGAGCGTGAACTGGATATCGACACGCAAGGACAACTGATTGCCTCGGTGTTATCCAAGAAGATTGCAGCAGGGGCGACCCACATCGTGATCGATATTCCGGTTGGGCCAACCGCAAAAGTCCGCAGCCGGGAAACTGCCGAGCATCTTGCGCATCACCTTTCGGAAGTCGCCGCGTCATTTGGCCTTGTATTGCGTTGCCTGTTTACAGACGGGAATCAGCCTGTCGGCAGAGGTATCGGCCCGGCGTTGGAGGCGCGCGACGTGTTGGCCGTATTGCGCAACGAGGCGGATGCGCCGCAAGACCTATGTGACCGCGTGGCGTTGGTGGCGGGCGCGGTGCTTGAGCTTGGCGGCGTCGCCAAAGAAGGGGAGGGACTTCGGTTGGCTCATGAGACGATCAGCAGTGGCCGCGCGTGGGAAAAATTTCAGAGAATCTGCGCGGCTCAGGGGGGATTTCGTGAGCCGCCCCAAGCTCTCTATGTCGAACCGCTTTTGGCAACCACTTCAGGCCGAGCAGTACACATCGACAACCGTAAGCTTTCTCGTTTAGCCAAATTGGCCGGTGCGCCTGAGAGTCCAGCCGCAGGGATTCAATTGCAGGTGCGCTTAGGTGACGAGATAACACGCGGACAACCATTGATGTTTTTGCATGCGCAAACCTCTGGAGAGATGGCCTATGCACTCGCATACGTACAAGGCATTGGGGACATTGTAAAGATTGAACCTTAGCGCCGTGGATAAACAGGGCTCTTGAATGCTCGGTCAAACACAGCCCGGCCTCTCGTTTGGAAAAGTTGAACGCCTACATCTCATGCTCAAGAACATATGAAAAAACATCGCTTAAAAGAAGTTTTCAACCTGCATCGCGTGGAGCAAACAGAAGGAGGTCGTCAGCGCCTGAATAGGAACATTGCTCATGGAACTGCGGCACCTGCGTTGCTTTATCGTTTTGGCCGAAGAACTTCATTTCACACGGGCGGCTGAGCGTCTTCACATTGAGCAACCTCCTCTGTCCCGCGCCATCAAGGAGCTTGAGGACGAGTTAGGCGCTGTGCTCTTCGACCGGGACCGCCGGGGCACCCGACTGACCGCTGCGGGTGCCGTGTTCCTGCAGGACACTCGCCGGCTATTCACCGTCCTGGAGCAGGCCCGCGAGAACGTCAAGGCTGTCGCGGCGGGCTTGCGAGGCAGCCTGCGCATCGCCGTATCCGACGGCGCGCTCGATCCCCGGCTGTCGGCGTTTCTAGCCCGTTGCCGTGCCGAAGAACCCGAGATCGAGATACGGATGTCCGAAGTGCCTTTGGCCGAGCAGTTGCGCGGCCTGCGCTCGGGCGACTTCTGCATCGGATTCGCTCATACCGCCGACGTCGGTGATGGCATCGTCGCCGAACCTATCTGGCAGGACC
>NZ_CALAYQ010000179.1:0-29131 GCF_937894855.1 uncultured Zoogloea sp. | reverse complement strand
TCGCGCTGGTAGTCGGCGCGCTGGGGTTCGGCCTGGGCGAGCCGCTGGGCGATGGCGAGTCTCTTGAGGAAATAGTCGCGTGCCTCCTCGCCCTGGCCGAGGGCGGTCATCAGGTCGCCGAGGCGTTCGTAGGAGACGGACAGGCCGCGCTGGTAGTCGGCGCGCTGGGGTTCTGCCTGGGCGAGCCGCTGGCGGAGATCGAAGGCCTTGATGAAGTAGTCGCGGGCCTCGTCGCCCTTGCCGAGGGCGGTCATGAGGTCGCCGAGGCGTTCGTAGGTGACGGCGAGGTTGGCCTGGATGCCCGCTATATCCGGCTTGATAGCGATCAAGTGCTCCAGAAGCGCTCGTGTCTCCAGGTAAGCCTGCACAGCGTTCTGGGTGCTGCCACTGCGATGCAGTGTATCGCCCAATCGACCGATTTGAATGGCCAGCGCTTGCTTGATGTCCAGATCATCCGGGTAGGCGCTTGCCCGCTGACGGAGCGCCTCCACTGCCTGACGGAGGGCAGGAAGCTCATCCGCGGTGGAGGCGAGGGCGGCGAGACTGATGTCGGCGGACGGTGCGGCCAGGGTGCGTTGGGACGACAGGGTGGGCGCTGGCGCTTCCGCCTCCAGCCGCACCGACACCCCGCGGATAGACCAGAAGTCTGGTGCCTCGTGGGCGAAGATCGGTTCGAGGCTGGGGGACAGGCACAGGAGCAGCGCGGCGTTCACATTGCCGGCTACGGCGTTGCGTTGTTCGTTGAGGCGCCGGAACAGCTGCCGCCAGGCGGGGATTTCCGTTTCGGCGACGAAGCTTGCGTCGAGCACCGCCAGCACCCGCTCGTCTGCGGCCGGGGGCGGCAGGGTGGAAAGCGCTTCGGTGACGGCGGCGGTGAGCGCGCTGTCGAGGGGCTTGTCGGGAGAGAAAGTGTCGGGCAGTAGCGGTCGGGTAATCAGGCTCCCCCCGCGGCGGGCCGGCACGCCTTCGGCGAGCGCGCTGAGGCTCTGGCGGACCTGCAGGGGCGAAGGGCAGACGAGGATGTGAAACTGGAAACCGTCGCCGAGCGCCAGCGCGTTGGCCAGCCGCTGCAGCGCGGCTTCGTTATTGCTGGACATCAGGATCGACGGCTGGCGCCGCGAGGGCGGCGAGGGCGGTCTTGACGCCCGGAATCTCTGCCACCGCGGGGTGGAGGTTGAACCACGATTCGCCGTTCACGTAGCGCAACACGGCGTTGTTGAGGAGCATCTGATCGGCGATCTGGCGGTGACCTTCGTTCAGCGCGGTGTAATTGCGTTCCTTTGCCACCAGCGCCAGCCACTCGAAAGCGTCGGCAGTGACGATCATCCGGTAGGCGTCTTTCAGCTCGTTGAAGATGCGTTGGAAATCGGGCTCGGAAAGGGGAAGATGAGAATTGGCAAGGGCCGACTGGAGCAGACGCACGATCTCTCGCGGGTAGCCGCCAGACCAGCGGATGACTTCGGCGATGCGCACTTCGCAATCCGGGCCCAGGACTTCGGCAAGCACGTCGTCGGGGATGCGCCGGCGGACGAGTTCGCGCGCCGCAGCGACGCCCGGCGCAAAAGGGGAGCCGTCGAAGTTGGCAAGCTTGATCATCGGGAGAAAGCTCACATCCTCGAAGCGGCGGCTGACCAGTGCAGTAGGAATGGTGTAGAGCACATGCACCGGCAGATGCAGATGGGGCGCGCCACCGGCGAAGATGCGCTCCGCGCTGGCCAGCACTTCCTCCCAGTTTCCACTGGTTCCACGGAGCTTCTCGAGTGAATCAAAAATGACCACGAGGCGCGAGCGGCCGAGTTGCCTGGCGCGGTCTTCGAGCAGCACGAGTTCGTTGCGGGCTTCGCTGAGGAAGGACGACAGGTGGCTTGAGATGATGGACCTGACCCGGCTGCGCAGGCTGGGGCGGGTGCGCATTTCGGCCACCAGCTTGGCGCCGCCCGGTATCGTGAGCTCGCCCTTGCCAAGGTCCAGATCGGTGCGGCACAGCCAGTTCCAGAGGCGCTGGAAATAGCCTTCGCCCATGGCTTTGTCGGTGTCCTGGCCTTCGGCTTTGAGCACGGCCTCTTCGACTGCGAACAGGATCGCGGCGATCACGTCCGGGATATCGACCGGGTTGGTGAGGTCGAGCATCTTTTCGCCATCCACCAGCACCGGAAGGAAATTGGCGCAGTCGGGATCGGCCAGTCGTTCGGACAGCCGACGAAGTTCGGTGGACTTGCCGGAGCCGGGCAGCCCTGTGAACAGGATGAAGACGGCGGGGTCTGACATCTCGATGCGTCGTCCGAGCCTTTCGACCCAGTTGATGCCACGCACCTTCTCCGCGCCATAGCCGTCGATATCCAGATTACGCTCGTCGTTGGGGGCGAGTGATTCGAGGAAGTGGCAACGGTTGTAGTACTTTCTTTGGGTGGCGAAGTCCATCGGGATGCGTCCTGCGAAAAGGGAAACGGCCGCAGAGCGGCGATGGGCATTCTAGCTCAAACGGAAAGCACGCTGCCCGCGGTGGAAGGTTCAAGCGCCCCGCGCCTGGGTCATCACCACCCGGCCGTCTTCCACGCGCTCGACCTGGGCGAGGGTGGACACCGGGACATGCAGGGCTTCGATGTGCTCGCGGCCTTGCTTGAAGCGTTTTTCGACCACGAAGCCGGCGCCCCGCACGTCGGCGCCGGCTTCGCGGGCCATCTCGATGAGGGCGGCGGCGGTGCGGCCGTTGGCGAGGAAGTCATCGACGATCACCACCCGCTGGCCGGGGTGGATGTAGCGGGTGGAGATGGCCAGCCGCGTCTCGACGCCCTTGGTGGGTGAGGGGATGGTGCGGCAGATGGAGGGCGCTTCCACGTCGGTCGAGTACTTCTTGGCATACACCATCGGCACGCTCAGGGCCTGGGCGACGATCAGCGCCGGGGCGATGCCGCTGGCTTCGGCGGTGAGGATCACGTTGGGCTGGAAGAAGGACAGCCGGCGGGCCAGTTCGTGGGCCAGCTCGAAGATGAAGCCGGGCTCGATGCGGTGGTTGAGGAAGTGGTCGATGACCAGCATCTGGCCGTCGATGCTGCCTTCGGATTCGATCCGGCGGACGAGGGGGGCGTAGGGGGCGGTGAGATCTAGATGGGGGCTCATGGTGAGACTCAGCGGGAGACGGTGATTCCGGTGCCGGGGGTTACCGGCACGATCACTCTAGGACGATGACGGCGAGCTTGTCGTGACGCTTTCCGCGAGCCGGGCCAGCCGGCGGCGGACAAGGCCAATATGTTCACGCAGGGTGTAAAGCTCGTTGCTGAAGGCGAGGGGCAGCTTGCGGTGGGCGGCGCGCATCTCGATGCGGTCGAGGCGCAGGTTGAAGGCGTCGAGGGCGTCGGCAGTGCGGGCGGCTTCGGGCAGGGCGTCGATCTCGGCTTCGAGGAACTTGAGTTCGCCATACCAGCGATACACCCGCGAGCGCATCCGCCAGTTGTAGATGCCGGGGATGATCTTGGTGAGGGGGATCACCACCGCGAAGAAGGGCAGGATCATCACCAGCAGCCGGTCGATGAGCACCGCCAGCCAGAAGGGCAGGTAGCGCTGGAGCAGCGGCGGGCCGGAATCGTAGAAGCGCTGGGCCATGGGGTGCAGCGGCAGGGCGTGGTCGCGGGGCGTCGGGAAAGCATTGGCGTCCTGGAGCAGGCCGGGCGGGCTGTGGATCTCGCGGGCGTGCTTGAGGAGCAGGGTGACGATGGCCGGGTGGATGTCGGCGCGCACCACCAGGTTGGCGGTAGCGGCCAGCAGCTGGATGTCGCGGTTGGGCTTGTCGGCGTGGATCTTGATGGCGCCGCGGGGCAGCACCACCTTGACCAGGTGGGGGAAGTGGCGCACGTAGCCGTCGGCCTGGGCAAAGTTGAGCAGGCTGATGCCGTCGGTGTGGAGGAGGGCATCGACCACCGGCGCCTGGGGCGCGCCCACCACGAAAAAGGCGTCGATCTCGCCGCGGCGCAGCGCGTCCACGGCGTCCATGCCGCCGATGGCGAGCAGCTTCGGGTCGTTGGTGGCAAAGCCGTTGGCGGCCAGCAGCTGCAGGGCGAAGAGCTGGGCGCCGCTGCCCTGCACGCCGATGGCGATCCTGCGGCCCTTGAGCTGGTAGATGCGGTCGTGCTGGGCGTCGCCCCGGTAGAACACCCACACCGGCTCGAGGTACATGCTGCCGAGGGTGGCGAGATCCTCGGATTCGGGCTCGTTGGCGATGCCGCCCTGGATGAAGCCCACGTCCACGTCGTCGTCGGTCTTCAGGCGGCGGAGGTTTTCCACCGCGCCGCTGGAGGGGCGCAGCTCGACCTCGATGCCTTCCTGGGCGAACTTCTCCCGGTAGCGTTCGCCAAAATACTGGTAGGCGCCGCCGGCCACGCCGGTGGTGATGACGATCTTCTTGGGCGGCGCCGGCTTCACGAACTGCCAGGCCAGCGCAAAGGCGGCGGCGACGAGCAGCAGCGCCGGCAGGGCGAGCAGCAGCAGGTCGCGCAGGTTGCGGGTGTCGCCGTTGGCGGAGGTGGGCCGGCCCATGTTGGATGTCGTCGTCGTGCGGCGTGGGGGCGAATCTTACCGCGCCCGGCACCGGCCCGGCGAGCACCCGCGCAGGGCGCGCCGACGGGTGGCTTCTGCCGGCGGCGATTCTCCGGTACATTGCGCGCCCGGCTTTGATGCAAAAGGTGTTTTCGACGATGACCCGGTTGCTGCTCGCTCCGATGGAGGGCCTCGCGGATGATGTGCTGCGTGAAGTGCTGACCCGCGTGCCGGGTTACGACCACGCGGTGACTGAGTTCGTGCGGGTATCGGGCACGTTGCTGCCGCTGCGAGCCTTTGCGCGGGTGTCGCCGGAGCTGCGCGCCGGCAGCATGACGAGCAGCGGCACGCCGGTCCGGGTGCAGCTGCTGGGCTCCGATCCGCCCTGCATGGGCGACAACGCTGCCCAGCTGGCGCGGATGAACCCGGCGGGGATCGACCTGAACTTCGGCTGCCCGGCGCCACTGGTCAATCGCCACGGGGGCGGCGCGGCGCTGCTGGATACGCCCGAGACGCTCCATGCGATCGCCTGCGCGGTGCGCCGGGCGGTGCCGCGGCACATCCCCTTCACCGCCAAGATGCGTCTGGGCGTGGCCGACACCGGCCGTGCGCTGGAATGCGCCCAGGCCCTGGCCGACGGCGGGGTCGAGGATCTCGTCGTCCATGCCCGCACCAAGACCGACGGCTATCGCCCGCCCGCCCACTGGGAATGGGTCGGCCGCATCGCCGACGTGGTGGATGTGCCGGTGGTGGCCAACGGTGAGGTGTGGAACGAGGCCGACTGGCTGCGCTGCCGTGAGGTGAGCGGCGCCTCCGACGTGATGCTGGGCCGCGGCGCGGTTTCCGATCCCTTCCTGGCGAGGCGCATCCGCGCGGGGGGCGAGGCTGAGCCGGATCGCGAGGCCGAGTGGGCCGAGCTGCTGCCGCTGATCGGCGAGTTCTGGCGGCGGGTGCTGGCCAAGGTCGAGGCGCGCCACGCTCCGGGCCGGCTCAAGCAGTGGCTGGGGATGCTGCGGCGCAACTTTCCCCGGGCCGAGATTCTCTACGCCGAACTGCGCGCCCAGAAGGATCCGCTGGTGGTCGCCCACATCCTGGGCTGTCATGGCGTACCGGTGCTGAAGGCCGCCGCGTAGAATTGCGGGATGTACGCCAATTCGAAGATTCCCGAGAGCGCCCAGCCGGGTGTTCATGAACACCTCATCGAGCGGGTTGCCAAACATGCCCGCTCCGATTTCCGCAAACCGTATCTCGATTACAACAAGGCCGCCTTCGAGGCCAGCCTCGCCGGCTGGGACGGCAAGGCGCCGCTAATCCTCGACGCCGGCTGCGGGGTGGGGCACAGCACCATCCAGCTCGCCCGGGCGTTTCCCGATCACTGGGTGATCGGCGTGGATCAGTCGGAAGACCGGCTGTCCCGCAAGAAGCCTTACCCGGATGCGCTGATGCCGAAGAACATGGTCTTCGTGCGGGCCGATCTGGTGGATTTCTGGCGGCTGATGGCCGAGGCCGGCATCCGGCTCGCCCGGCATTACATCCTGTACCCAAACCCGTGGCCGAAGATCGGCCACCTGGCCCGGCGATGGCATGCACATCCCGTGTTTCCTTTTGTGCCAAGGCTGGGGGGAAGGCTGGAATGCCGCAGCAACTGGCATATTTATGTGGAAGAATTCGCCCTCGCGATCGGTCTCCTGACCGGCCGCGAGGTTGGCTGGGAGTCCTTCGAGGCTCCATCGCCGCTCACGCCTTTTGAACGCAAGTACCGGGATTCCGGCCAGACCCTTTACCGGTGTGTGGTGGAGCTCGATAGCCAACCAAAACTGGAGGAAAACCCGTCATGACCCAATTTCAATCCGAACCCCTGTCCGAAGAAGAACTGGAGCAGCTCGAGGAGCTGCTGGTTTCCGAGGATGTGCCCGCCGACTGCATGAACATGGAGATGCTGGACGGCTACCTGGCCGCCATCGTCTCGTCGCCGCTGCCGATCAAGGTGGAAGAATGGCTGCCGGCGGTGTGGACCGCCGACGAAGGCGAGGTGGGTTTCGGCTCCGGTGCGGTGCTGCAGAAGGCCATCGAGCTGGTCCTACGCTACTACAATGACATGCTGGCGGTGATCGGCGACGAGTTGGGCGATGAAGAGGGCGAGGCCGAAGGCTGGCAGCCGTTCTGCTACGCCCAGGGCGGCGACGACGACCCGGCCATCGGCGAGGAGTGGACCAACGGCTTCGAGCAGGGCTTCGAGATGTGGCCGGTGGAATGGCCTGACGCGGTGAGCGACACGACCATCGCCGAATCCCTGCTGGAGACCATCCTCGGGCCTGAAGAGGAAGTCACCGTGCTCCCCGACGCCGAAGCCCAGCTGGCCGAGCTTGAGGAGAAGGGCCTCGCGGTCCAGCGGCTCTACCAGAACTGGCGCGCCCTTGGCCTGCCGACGCCCGAACCGGTGGCCGTGACCGCCGCCACCGGCGCCGCCAGGAGCGGCCCGGGCCGCAACGAACCCTGCCCTTGCGGCAGCGGCAAGAAGTACAAGAAATGTTGCGGCGAGGGGAAGTAAGCCTCCGCAGCCCTGAGGGCCCGGTTTTGTGGGCCTGAAGTACCGCGGCGAGATCGACGGCCTGCGGGCCGTCGCCGTCTTGCCGGTGATCCTTTTCCACGCTGGCTTCGGCCTTTTCGGCGGCGGCTATGTGGGCGTGGACGTCTTTTTCGTGATCAGCGGCTACCTGATCACGACCATCCTGCTTTCCGAACTCCAGGCCGGCACCTTCACCCTCGTTGGCTTCTACGAGCGGCGTGCCCGGCGCATTCTGCCGGCGCTGTTCGTGGTGATGCTGGTCACGCTGCCTTTTGCTTGGCTGTGGCTGGCGCCGGCCGAGATGCAGAAGTTCTGCAACAGCCTGATCGGCGTCTCGCTGTTTGCGTCCAACGTGCTGTTCTGGCGCGAGAGCGGCTATTTCGACAGCTCGGCGGAGCTCAAGCCGCTGCTCCATACCTGGAGCCTCGCGGTGGAGGAGCAGTACTACCTGTTCTTCCCGCTCCTTTTGATGGCCGCCTGGCGCCTGGGTCGGCGGCGGATCGCGGTGATGCTCGCCGTGCTGCTGGCGGCCAGCCTGGTGGTCGCCGAGTGGGGCCTGCGGCGCGACCCGACCGCCGCCTACTATCTGCTCCCCACCCGGGGCTGGGAGCTGCTCATCGGTGCGCTGGCGGCGCTGGTGCTGTCGGCCCGGGCCGGCGAGAGCGGAGCGCTCGTCCCGCCGCGGGCGTGGATGGGGCAGGTGGCCAGTCTGGCGGGCTTTGGGGCGATCGCCGCGTCGGTCCTTCTGTTTGACCGGAGCACTCCGTTTCCCGGGCTGTATGCGCTGCTGCCCACCGTGGGAACGGCGCTGGTGATCCTCTTCGCCACGCCGCAGACCAGCGTCGGGGCGATCCTCGGCAGCCGCTTCTTCGTGGGCGTGGGGATGCTCAGCTACAGCGCCTATCTGTGGCATCAGCCGCTCCTCGCCTTTGCCCGTGTGCGTGCCATCGGGGCGCCGAGTCACGGGTTGATGGCGGCGCTGGCGGTGGCGTCGGTGGGGCTGGCCTATCTCAGCTGGCGCTTTGTCGAGCGGCCTTTCCGTCAGCGGCGGACGATTCCCCGCCGGGCGGTGTTCGTGCTGAGTGGCGTGTTCCTGCTGTTCTTCATCGCCGTGGGGCAGGGCGGGCGGATGACCGGCGGCTACGAGGCCGCGCGCCTCGACGAGGGCCAGATCGCCCTGCGCAAGACAGCCGAGCCCAGCCCGCTGCGCGATGCCTGCCACACCCTCGATTCACCGGATTTCACCCCGCCGTCCCGCAGCTGCACGTATTTCAGCGGCCGAACGACCTGGGCGGTGTTTGGTGACAGCCACGCGGTTGAGCTCGCCTACGCGCTGGCCGAAGGCTTGCGGGATCACGGGCAGAGCCTCAAGCACCTGAGCTTCAGCGGCTGCGGCCCGGTGCTCGGGCAGGGCGATCTGGACACACCTTGCCGGCGCTGGTCCGATGCGGCGCTGGCCTATCTGCTGTCGCTGCGCGGCGTCGATACGGTGGTGGTGGCCTACCGGATGAATCTGTATCTCTTTGGCAAGCACGAAGGCGTCTATCCGGCGCTGCCCGACACGGTGGGCGAGGCGGCGCGGCAGCGGGTGTGGCGCAGCTACGTGGATCTGGTGACGCGCCTGCACGCGGCCGGCAAGCGGGTGGTGGTGGTGGTGCAGGCGCCAGAGCTGCGCAAGGGCATCGGCGATCTCATCCTGCTGGAGCGCGGCGAGCGGATCGTCGGCGTTGCCGAGCGGTGGTGGATGCGCCGTCAGCGTTTTGTGCGCGATCATCTGGCAGACTTGCCGCCGGGCGTGATCCTGGTGGATCCGGCCGACGTCCTGTGCGACGGCGAAGCCTGTCTGGCGGCTGGCCGGGGCAAGGCGTATTACTTTGACGATGACCACCTGTCGGTGCATGGCGCCCGCAAGGTGGCGGGACAGATTTTCAAACTGGCGGCGCCCTCGGGCCCCTCATGACACGGAGCAAGAGATTGGCCGATCCCTGCCTTACCTGCGGCGCGTGCTGCGCGAGTTTTCGGGTGGATTTCCACGTTTCGGATCTGGAAACCTGCCCCGGCGGCTGCGTGCCGGTGGCCCTGACGGTGCCGGTGACGGCTACCCTGGCGCGGATGCGCGGCACCGACGATGGCCCGCCGCGCTGCATTGCACTGGCCGGCGAGATCGGCCAGGAGGTCAAATGCACGATCTACGACCGCCGCCCCGGCCCGTGCCGGGATTTTGCGCCCTTTGCGGCGCTGGGCATCGGCGACGAAGGCTGTGCCCGCGCCCGGCGCCGTCACGGCATGAAGCCGCTGGGCGAGTGACTTCCTGCCGCTGATGACGATGGTTTGACAGTTAGAAACAAATAATTGATGTCCTTGTCCCGAAGCGGGCTTAGTCTGTCGGTTTGACCACCACCAGGAGAGACATATGGGTTTGCTGAGTTTCGTACGTGAAGCGGGCGAGAAGCTGTTCGGCCGCAAGGATGTGGAAGCCGCCGCCGCCGAGCCCAGTGCCGCCGACAAGCTGGCTGAACTCAACCAGAAGGCCGCTGTCTCCATCGTGGCCTACATCGACAAGCAGGGCCTCGACACCAGCGGGCTGGCGGTGAGCTTTGACGGCGCCAGCAGCACGGTGACCGTGGCCGGCACCGTGCTTGATCAGACCACCAAGGAGAAAGTGCTGCTGTGCTGCGGCAACGTGGATGGCGTGGACAAGGTGGACGACCAGCTTGCCGTGACCAACCCCGAGCCGCCGGCCCAGTTCCATACCGTGGTGCGGGGCGACACCCTGTCGGCCATCGCCAAGGCGTTCTATGGCAATGCCAACGCCTACATGAAGATCTTCGAGGCCAACAAGCCGATGCTCGGCCACCCGGACAAGATCTACCCGGGTCAGGTGCTGCGCATTCCGGCCTGATTCTGGCGTTTGAAGGGCTGCCGGCGGGCGGCCCGGATTGGCGGATTGGGTCGGGTCTGACACAATCCGCCGCTCCTCACATCTTTCGGCATCTGCCCGGAGCCCGCCACCATGACCATCCGTTTCCCCGTCGAAGGCGAATTCATCCAGCTCGACCAACTGCTGAAGGCCTCGGGCCTGTGCGGCTCGGGCGGCGAAGCCAAGCAGCGCGTCGCCGACGGTGCGGTTTTCGTGGATGGGGAAATCGAGAATCGCAAGCGGGCCAAGCTGCGCCCGGGGCAGCGCATCGACTTTGCCGGCGAGACCATCGAACTGGTCGCCGCCGGCTGATCGTCTTCCAGCCTCTTACTTCAACAGCCCTTCGGCCTTGAGCGCCGCCTGAACGGCGGGGCGGGCCTTGATGCGTTCGGCAAAGGCGCCGAGGCTCGGCCACGGGCTGAGATCCACGTTCACCAGTCCCGCCCAGCCCAGCACCGTGAAGAGGTACGCGTCGGCCACCGAGAATTCGTCGCCCAGCAGATAAGGCTTGGCGTCGAGGGCCGCGGCGGCGATCGGAAAGCGGCGGGCCAGGTTGGCCCGGGCAGCTTCGCGCATGTCGTCGCTGGCGGCCGGGTTGAACAGTGGGCTGAAGCTCTTGTGGAGTTCGGTGCCGATGAAGGTCAGCCATTCCTGCAGTCGGGCCCGGGCGAGGGTGCCGGCGGGCGGGGCGAGCTTCTTCTCGGACACCAGGTCGGCCACGTATTGAACGATGGCCGGGCCTTCGGTGAGCAGTTCGCCACCATCCAGCTGCAGTGCCGGCACGTAGCCCTTGGGGTTGATGGCGGCGTAGTTGGCGCCGGTCTCGGTCTCCTTGGTGCGCAGGTTCACCTTTTCGAGGGTGACGTCGAAACCGGCCTCGCGCAGCACGATGTGGGGCGAGAGGGAGCAGGCGCCGGGGGAGTAGTAGAGCTTCATGGGTGTGTCTCCTTGAGTTTTTTTCAGTTTGGGTGGATGTCGCCATCCAGGTACAGCCAGTGGCCATCCTCGCGGACGAAGCGACTGGTTTCGTGCAGGCGGTGGGCGCGGCCGCCGATCTTGTAGCGGGCCACGAATTCCACCACCGCATGGGTCTCGTCGGTCTGCTCGAAGCGCTTCACCGCGAGGCCCAGCCACTTGGTGGGCGGATCGTCGGCAAGGTTCAGGGCGGACGGACGGAAATCGGGATGCCAGGTGGCCAGCAGGTAGTCGTCCCGGCCGAGGGTGAAGGCGGTGTAGCGCGAGCGCATCAGCGCCTCGGCGGTGGGCGCCGGTTCGCCGTGGTCGAGGTGCCGGCCACAACAGGCGGCATATTCGGCGGGCTTGCCGCAGGGGCAGGGATGGGCCATGGGTGGGCAGCGGTTGGAGCAGGAGGCGGCATTCTGGAATGAGGCGGGTGGGCTCTGCAAGCAATCGCGATGCCATTCCTTGAGATTCCGGCATGGGTGCCGTTAGAGACAAGGTCAACGATCTTGGGCAGATAATCAGCATTCCGGTTGCTGGAAGTCGGGGCGTGGTTTGCCCGGCCGGACGGTGCGAGGTGGAGGCATGGGATTGAAAAGTCGGGGAATGGGTATTCGGGGCAAGCTGATCGCGATCTTCGTGGTCATCAAGGTGCTCCCGTTGCTGTTGCTGGCGCTGCTGGCCTGGGGGATGGCCCAGCGGCTCGGGGATACGGTGAGCGCCAGGGCGAGCGCAATGGCCGAGTCGATGCTGGCGACGGTCAAACAGGTGGGCGAAGGCGCCACCAACGATTCGATCAAGGCCCTGGACGACCGGGCGAGGGTCGCCATCGAGCGGCTCACCACCGACACTGCGCGGGCGGTGGCAAGCTTTCTGTATGACCGGGATTCGGATATCCGCCAGGCATCCCTGATCGAGCCTTCCGAAGGCGCGTACCGCAACTTCCTGCTGTATCGGCTGCGGCCAGTCCATCGCCACGGGCAGTGGCAGCTGGCCGAGGACGGCACCCGCTGGGAGCCCGCGGCTTCGGATGAATGGGATGAGGCGCTGGCAGCCGACCCCCGCCAGGCGCTGGCCGACAACGCGAAGGCGTTCAGCGCCCGTCCGCCCGAGTACATTGGTCACGCGGAACCCCGCCCGCTGTTTGTGGAGATGAGCTTCGTCGACCTGCAGGGCAGGGAACGGGTGAAGGTGGTGACCGGCGATCTCATGCCGGGCGAACTGCGTGACGTGAGCAATCCGCTCCACACCTTCCTGAAGGCCGAGCGCTACTGGCCCGAGCTGAAGAAGCTCAAGCCGGGCGAGATCTTCGTCTCGGACGTGATCGGCGCCTACGTGGGCAGCAAGGTGGTGGGCGCGTATCTGCCGGCCAGTGCCAAGAAGGCGGGCATCGAGTTCAAGCCCGAGGAGTCGGCCTACGCGGGCACCGAGAACCCCGTGGGCAAGCGCTTCCGCGGCATCGTGCGGTGGGCGACGCCGGTCCAGCGGGGCGGCAAGATCGTCGGCTACGTGACCCTCGCCCTCGACCACGACCACATCCGCGAGTTCACCGACCACATCAGCCCGACCGATTCGCGCTACACCCCGATCAACGACGCCATCGTCGGCAACTACGCCTTCATGTGGGATCACCGCAGCCGCGCGATCTCGCACCCGCGGGATTACTTCATCCCCGGTTACGATCCGGCCACCGGCGAGCCGGTGACGCCGTGGCTGGACCAGTCGCTCTACGAAGCCTGGCAGGCGTCGGGCAAGTCGTCACGGGACTTCCTCGAGATGGTCAAACCCTTCGACGAGCAGTCGCTCAAGAAGAAGCCGGCGGTGGCGCTGATCAAGGCCGGCACCGTGGGGCTCGACTGTCGCTACCTCAACTTCTCGCCCCAGTGTGCGGGCTGGAACCAGCTCACCGAAAAGGGCGGCTCGGGCTCGTTCGCGATCTTCTTCTCGGGCCTCTGGAAACTGACCACCGCGGCGGCGATCCCGTATTACACCGGCCAGTACGCCCAATCCCCGCGCGGTTTCGGCATCGTCACCATCGGCGCCAACGTGGATGACTTCCACCGGGCGGCGACCGAATCGGCCAAGCGCATCGGGCAGAGCATCGCCGAGATGGACAAGTCGCTCCTCGCCCAGCGCCAGGGGCTGCAGGACGGCATCGCCGAGAACCTGACCCAGACTGCCGGGGCGCTCACGCTATCCACGCTGCTGATGGTGGCGCTGGTGATCGTCGTGGCGATCTGGATGGCCCAGTTCATCACGCGCCGGATCACCACCATGATCGGTGGCCTCGGGCGCTTCCAGGCGGGCGAGTTGTCCTATCGCCTGAAGGTGCAGACCGACGACGAGATGGGGCAACTGGCCCAGTCGTTCAACAGCATGGCCGATGAGGTGCAGGAATCGTTCAAGCGCTCGGAAGAGGCCCGGACCCGGGCGGAGGAGGCCAACAAGCTCAAGTCGGATTTCCTCGCCAGCATGTCCCACGAACTGCGCACGCCGCTCAACGGCATCCTCGGCTATTCGGAACTGCTGCAGCTCGAACTGGCCGATCCGGTCCATCTGGAGTACGCCACCACGATCCAGTCCTCGGGCCAGCACCTGCTGGACATCGTCAATGATCTGCTCGACCTCGCGAAGATCGAGGCCGGGCGGCTCGAATTGAAGTCGACGAACCACGGTCTGGTCGGCCTTGCCCGCGAACTTGTTGGCGCCCACCGCCCCCATGCGCAGGCCAAGGGGCTGTCCCTCGAGCTCGAACTGGCCGACAACCTGCCCGAGTCACTGTCGATGGACATTCAGCGGGTAAGACAGATTCTCAATAATCTCTTGAACAACGCGATCAAGTTCACAGAGAATGGCAGGATTGGCCTTCGCGTGACACTGGACGGCGAGCGGGTTGCCTTTGCCGTCTCCGACACCGGGCCGGGCATCCCGCCCGAGGCACAGGACGTCATTTTCGAGAGATTCCGCCAGTTGGATCAATTCCTGACCCGTGACCACGGTGGCACCGGCCTTGGTCTTGCCCTGGCGCGGGAGCTCGCGCACCTGCTGGGCGGCGACCTTGTCGTGCAGTCGACCATGGGCGTTGGCTCCACATTCACCCTGTTCCTTCCGATCACCCTCCCGCAGTCCCGATAGGCACTTTCCATGAGCGATTCGTCCTCCTCCCTGAAAAGGGTTCTCGTTGTAGACGACAACGTGATCAACCGACGCCTCGCGATCGCATTCGTGAGCCGCCTCGGGTACACCACGGATCAGGCCGAGGATGGCCCGGACGCGCTTGCCAAGCTGGATGCCGAGCCCTTCAGCATCGTGCTCCTGGATATCAGCATGCCCGGCATGTCGGGTGAAGAGGTGCTCGCGCGCATCCGCGCCGACAGCCGATTCGGCGGCCTGCGCGTCATCGCCTATACTGCCCATGCGCTCCCGGAAGAGAGGCAGCGGCTCATTGATGCGGGTTTTGATGATCTGCTGATCAAGCCGATCACGCTGGGCGCCGTCGAGCGCGTGCTCCAGGCCTGATGCACGCACCGGCATGGTGCGGGAGCCGTTGAACTTGCTGGAAAAATTGGATTGTGCGTTCGCACAATCGAGGTAGTTTTAAAATATAATATATATAAGACTTGGCTCTGCCTTATAAAAACCAAAGGCCGGTCTGTGAGGGAGACGCGCCCCGGGGTTTTCCCGGCCCAACGCGCAAGACAGCATCACCGTAATGTAACCATCGTCTAGGAAGGATCTACCCATGCTTGAAGCCTACCGCCAGCACGTTGCCGAGCGTGCCGCCCTCGGCATCCCGCCGCTGCCCCTGTCGAAGCAGCAAACCCAGGCTCTGGTCGAACTGCTGCAGAATCCGCCGGCCGGCGAAGAAGCTTTCCTGGTAGATCTGCTGACTTACCGCGTCCCCGCCGGCGTGGATGACGCCGCCAAGGTCAAGGCCGAGTTCCTGGCCAAGGTCGCCAAGGGCGAAGTGGCCTGTGGTCTGGTTTCCAAGGTCAAGGCCACCGAACTGCTGGGCACCATGCTCGGCGGCTACAACGTCAAGCCGCTGATCGACCTGCTGGGCGACGCCGAATGTGGCGCCCCCGCCGCCGAAGGCCTCAAGAAGACCCTGCTGGTCTTCGACTACTTCCACGACGTCGCCGAACTGGCCAAGGGCGGCAACGCCAACGCCAAGGCCGTGATCCAGTCCTGGGCCGATGCCGAGTGGTTCACCTCCCGTCCGGAAGTTCCGGCCTCCCAGAAGCTCACCGTCTTCAAGGTCACCGGCGAAACCAACACCGACGACCTGTCGCCCGCGCCGGACGCCTGGTCCCGCCCCGACATCCCGCTGCACGCCCTGGCCATGCTGAAGAACCCGCGTCCGGGTATCGAAGCCGACGAGCCGGGCTCCCGTGGCCCGATCAAGCAGCTCGAAGCCCTGGCTGCCAAGGGCAACCTGATCGCCTACGTCGGTGACGTGGTCGGTACCGGTTCCTCCCGCAAGTCCGCCACCAACTCCGTGCTGTGGTTCACCGGCGAAGACATCCCCTTCGTCCCGAACAAGCGCTTTGGCGGCGTCTGCCTGGGCTCCAAGATCGCCCCGATCTTCTTCAACACCATGGAAGATGCCGGCGCGCTGCCGATCGAAATCGACGCCGGCCAGATGGACATGGGCGACGAGATCGAACTGAAGGTTGATGGCGCCACCGGCAAGGTCACCGCCACCAAGAACGGTGCCGTGATCGCCGAATCCCAGCTCAAGACCCTCGTCATCCTCGACGAAGTCCGCGCTGGTGGCCGTATCCCGCTGATCATCGGTCGTGGCCTGACCACCAAGGCCCGCGAATTCCTCGGCCTGCCGGTCTCCACCCTGTTCCGCCTGCCGCAGAACCCGGCCGACGCCGGCACCGGCTACTCCCTGGCCCAGAAGATGGTCGGCCGCGCCTGTGGCCTGCCGGAAGGCAAGGGCATCCTGCCGGGCACCTACTGCGAGCCCAAGATGACCACCGTCGGCTCCCAGGACACCACTGGCCCGATGACCCGCGACGAGCTGAAGGATCTGGCCTGCCTCGGCTTCTCCGCCGATCTGGTGATGCAGTCCTTCTGCCACACCGCCGCCTACCCGAAGCTGGTGGACGTCAAGATGCACCGCGAGCTGCCGTCCTTCATCTCCACCCGTGGCGGTGTTGCGCTGCGTCCGGGCGACGGCGTGATCCACTCCTGGCTGAACCGCCTGCTGCTGCCGGACACCGTCGGCACCGGTGGTGACTCCCACACCCGCTTCCCGATCGGCATCTCCTTCCCGGCCGGTTCCGGTCTGGTCGCCTTTGCTGCCGCCACCGGCGTCATGCCGCTCGACATGCCGGAATCCGTGCTGGTCCGCTTCAAGGGCCAGATGCAGCCGGGCATCACCCTGCGTGACCTGGTCAACGCGATCCCGCTGTACGCCATCAAGGCCGGCCTCCTGACCGTCGAGAAGAAGGGCAAGAAGAACGTCTTCTCCGGCCGCATCCTCGAAATCGAAGGTCTGCCGGATCTGAAGGTCGAACAGGCCTTCGAACTGTCCGACGCCGCCGCCGAGCGTTCCGCCGCCGCTTGCGCGATCGCCCTGAACAAGGAGCCGATCGTCGAGTACATGCGTTCGAACATCACCCTGATGAAGTGGATGATCGCCGAAGGCTACGAAGATGCCCGCACCCTGAAGCGCCGCATCAACGCCATGGAAGACTGGATCGCCAACGGCGTCCTGCTCAAGGGCGACGCCAACGCCCAGTACGCCGCCGTGATCGAGATCGATCTGGCCGACGTCAAGGAGCCGATCGTTGCCTGCCCGAACGACCCGGATGATGTGAAGGTGCTGTCCGAAGTCGCCGGCGACAAGATCGACGAAGTGTTCATCGGCTCGTGCATGACCAACATCGGTCACTTCCGTGCTGCCGGCAAGGTGCTCGATGGCCGGTCCGACATCCCGACCCGTCTGTGGATCGCCCCGCCGACCAAGATGGACGCCCTGATCCTGACCGAAGAAGGCTACTACAGCGTCCTCGGCAAGGCTGGCGCCCGTATGGAAATGCCGGGCTGCTCCCTGTGCATGGGCAACCAGGCGCAGATCCGCAAGGGCTCGACCGCCATGTCCACCTCCACCCGTAACTTCCCGAACCGTCTCGGCATCGACACCCGCGTGTATCTGGGTTCCGCCGAACTGTCCGCGATGTGCGCGCTGCTCGGCAAGATCCCGACCGTGGCCGAGTACATGGAGAACATCAAGGTGGTGAACGCCAAGGCTGCCGACATCTACCGCTACATGAACTTCGACCAGATCCCGTCCTTCGTTGAAGTGGCCGATACCGTCGAGATGTAAGACCTGCTGCTGCGCCCTAAGGCGCTGCTGCATTCAAACCCCGCGTCCCGGCATTGCTGGGCGCGGGGTTTTTTCTTGGGCGCTCCCGACAGACTGGACGACACGGCGTACGGATGTGTGGCGGAGGGGCGATGGCTGAGTTGTGTATTTGTTGAATGTGCGTGAAATAGCCGTATTTGCGCAAATAAACATAAAAATCGATAATAACGAAAACAACAGTCCGCCCCCATGAACCCAGTCCCCTCGACGTCCCTGACCTGTTCCACCCGCGAGGCTGCTCGCTTGCTCGGGGTCAGCGTCCGCACGGCCCAGCTGTGGGTCGAGGATGGGCGGCTCCGTGCCTGGAAAACGCCCGGAGGGCATCGGCGCATCCTGGTCGAGTCGGTCGAGCGGCTGGTGGACGAGCAGCGTCGCGCAGGTGCGACATCCGGGCCCGATGCTTCAAGTGTGCTGATCCTCAAGGAAAACACCCGGGATCGGCGCGCGCTGCAGGCGTTGCTGGGCAGCCTGCTCCCCGACTGCACAGTCGCGGCGGTGTCGAGTGGCTTCGAAGGGTTGATCCGAATCGGCGAGATCAGGCCGGATGTTCTGATCACGGATCTGGGGGTCACGGGCCTTGATTTCTTTCAGATGATTCATTCGTTGCTCGACGATGTCCGGGAGCACCCGATGGTGGTCGTGGTTCTTCTGGCATCAGGCGTTGACAGGGCTGCGGTGAGCGCCCGCCTGCCCGGGGATGTGGTGCTGGTGGAACCGCCGTTTGACGGACATGAACTGGCCGCCCTCGTCTGGGGCCTGCTCCAGAAACACAAGCGCACGACCTTGGCGCAACCCGTAGGCTTGTCGGCCTCCGGGGGCCCATGAGCCCGGGCGGACGCAAGCTCAGTGGCTTCTCTGGTGGCGGTTGTGCCGACTGGTGAAGCTGTTCCCCGTTCGTTGTTCCTGCATGCCGTGCTGTCGGTCCGCGCGCCGCATTCGTTGACGTTGTGAGTTGAACTGTCTTTCCGCCGGTTAGCTGCCGGTGCGCATGAGTGATCCCCAAAGCCCCTGTCCGGAATGCCGGCCAGGGGCTTTTTCTTTCTTCAGATTTTCTCCTTCAAGGCTTCAGTTGCCCTTTAGTACCCAAGGTGGGCAGTGCGACCTCGCTGTGATGAGGGGGATATTCGCTAAAAACAAAAGATTTTAATAACAAAAACAACAAAAATGATTCCTCTTTCCCCGGCTTGGATTGTGAAACAGGATTCTGACACCTGGGGTCAGATTGTCGTACCGATCGGCGTGGCTTTGCATAGTACTGAAAAATATAGAGAAAGTTGAATTGACCGCGATATATGCGCCCTTTTACGGTTCTGCCGGCGGTTGCGCTAAAACATAAAAACGTTAAATGCGACAAAATATTGATTAAAACAATAAAAATGATAATATCGATAAAACAGGTAAGGATTATGACCACAGACGCTCTCTCCGCCCAGACATGTTCCACCCGCGAAGCGGCCCGCTTGCTTGGCATCAGTGTGCGAACGGCCCAGCTATGGGTCGAGGACGGCCGGTTGCAGGCTTGGAAGACGCCGGGCGGGCATCGCCGGATTCTGATGGGTTCGGTCGGACGGTTGCTCGATGAGCAGCAGCGGGCCGGCATGACCCGCCATGCGCCCTTCGGCGTACTCGTGCTTCGCGAGAACCCGCAGGAGCGGCAGGCCTTGCAGCGCCGGCTGGAAGAGGTGCTGTCCGACTGTGTCGTGGTTGGCGTGGGGGATGGGTTTGAAGGGCTGATCCGCATGGGCGAGATGGCGCCCAAGGTGCTGATCACGGATCTGGGGGTCACCGGACTGGACTTCTTCCGGATGATCAACGCGCTGATTACCCACGCCAGGGATCGCGCGATGCTGGTGGTGGTGCTGGTGGCGTCGGAGGCGGACAAGGTGGGGGTGCGCCAGCGTCTGCCGGACGAGGTGGTGATTGTGGGAACCCCGCTCGACAGCTCGGAGCTGACGGTCATGGTGCGGGCTTTTCTGCGCAATTGGCGTCGGGAAAACGAACGGGCTGGGCAGAGTCTGGAGGAGGGGCGGTGATGGAGTCGTACATGCAGGCGCAAGGGATTGCCCGGGAGCAGGCGGCAAATGTTGCAAGGCCCGGTCTGCCGTGGGCTTGGATCGGTCTGGGCGGATTGAGTGCGGGGCTGTTCGTTGTGTTGGGGGGCCTGCGGCCGGAGGTGCTGGCGCTCGCGGCGCTGCAGTGGATCGCGGTGGCGCTGCTCGGTGGCCATCAAGCCCGTCGCCACTGGCTGGCGCTGAATGCGGCGGAGGCCCGGCTTGCCGATGTGCTGCGGGCTCAGGAATCGGTGCTGGCGCCAGTGGAAGGTCTCGACACGCTGTGCGAGGAAGTGCTGCCCGTGTGGAGCGGCCAGGTGGCTCAGGCCCGTCAGCAGACGGAAGACGCCATCACGGCGCTGTCCAACCGCTTTGCGGGCATCTCCACGCGGGTCGAGACCGCGGTGGCCACGTCACGCGAGGCGAGCGGAGAGGATCTGGTGGCACTGCTCAACATGAGCGAGACGGAGCTCGACACGATTGTTGCCGCCCTGCGGGATGCGCTCTCGCACAAGGAGGTGCTGCTCGAGCAGGTGGCACAGCTGGCCAGCATCACCGAATCGCTGCAGCAGATGGCGGGCGAGGTGGCAGACGTGGCCAAGCAGACCAACCTGCTGGCGCTCAACGCCGCCATCGAGGCAGCGCGGGCCGGCGAGGCGGGGCGAGGTTTCGCGGTGGTGGCGGACGAGGTGCGCAAGCTGTCTTCGTCGTCCGGCGATACCGGCAGGAAGATCGGCGAGACAGTGAGTTCAGCGACGCGGGCGATCCACGAGGTGTTGTCGGTCTCCGAGCGCAACGCCCGGGACGATCAGCTGCTGGTGAGCGAATCCGGCCAGCAGATCGGTCAGGTGGTACAGCGCCTGCGCACGGCAGCCGGAAAGTTGGTCGATGCCTCCCAGTCGTTGACTGTCGAGGGGCAGATGGTGGCAGGCGAGATCGGCGAGGTGCTCGTGGCGCTGCAGTTCCAGGATCGGGTCAGTCAGGTGCTCGGGCATGTGGAGTCCGACATGGGACGGCTCAAGGGGCACCTCGCCGGTGTGCGTGCGGACCAGCAATCCGGCATCGCCCCGCAACCGATCGACGTCGGGATGTGGATGGTGGAGATGGCCCGCGCCTACACCACACCCGAACAACATTCCCTGCATCGGGGCGAGGCTGCGGCCCGTGCCCAGGATGCAGCAGGCATCACATTCTTTTAAGGAAACACACATGGCAAAGACCATCCTCATCGTGGATGACTCGGCGTCCCTGCGTCAGGTCGTCGCCATCGCGCTGCGCGGGGCAGGCTACGAAGTGCTGGAAGGCTGCGACGGGCGGGACGCCCTGGGCAAGCTGGACGGCCGCAAGGTGCATCTCATCATCAGCGACGTGAACATGCCGAACATGGACGGCATCAGCTTCGTGAAGGCGGTCAAGCAGCTTCCGGCCTACCGCTTCACGCCGGTGATCATGCTCACCACCGAGGCCGGCGAGGACAAGAAGCGCGAGGGCCAGGCGGCCGGCGCCAAGGCGTGGGTGGTGAAGCCCTTCCAGCCGCAGCAGATGCTCGGCGCGGTTGCCAAGCTGGTCCTGCCCTGAATCCGCCTGCCGGAGGAGAGAACACCATGAACGCATCCGATCACAAGAACCTTGGCAGCAGCCATGTCGTGATTACTGGCGAGATGACCATCTACACCGCCCGCGAATGGCGTGACGAGCTGCTGGCCGCGCTGGCCGCGCCGGGTGATGTGGAGCTTGACCTGTCGGGCGTCAGCGACATCGACGCGGCGGGCATCCAGCTGCTGGTGTCGCTGCGCCTGGAGGCGGCCGACGGCGACCGGGGCTTCAATGTGCGCGCCGCCAGCAAGCGGGTTCTGGAGGCGTTCGAGTTCTGTCGCCTGCTTAGATTCTTCGAGCTCGAGCCGGCTGCTCAGGCCTGACACGCGGAGCTGCCGACCATGACCGACCATTTCGAAGATCCGCTCCAGACCTTCATCGCCGAGAGCCGCGAACTGCTCCAGCAGATGGAAGATGCGCTGCTGGAAGTCGAGGGCAACGCCGACGACCCCGAAACCATCAACGCGATCTTTCGCGCCGCGCACACCATCAAGGGCTCGGCGGGGCTGTTCTCGCTGGACCACATCGTGGCCTTCACCCACGTGGCGGAGAGCGTGCTTGATCGGATCCGCGCCCACCAGCTCGCCTTCGAGCCGGCTTTCGGGGCGCTGTTTCTGGAAGTCTGCGACCAGCTGGGCGCGTTGATCGACGGCCTGGCCGCCGGTGAGGCGCCAGACGACGCGATCACCGCCCGGAGCACGGCGCTTACCGCCCGGCTGCAGGCGGTCCTCGACCGGGGTGCCAGCCCGGTGGCGCAGTCCGAGCTTTCCGAAGCCACCGGAGCCGCCGTCGCCAGGCTGCCGTCGGTGCCGGATGCGGGCTCCGTGGCCAGCGGCCTGTGGCACGTGTCGATGCGGCCGGGTGCCGACCTGCTGCGTAACGGCATGGACCCGCTGTCGATCCTGAACTACCTGGGCACCCTCGGAGAGATCGTCAGCCTCGAGACCGTGATCGGTGGCGTTCCGCCCCTGTCGGCCCTTGATCCGGAAACCTGCTACCTCGGCTTCGACCTCAGCTTTGCCAGCCAGGCCGACGCCGCCACGGTGAATGGCGCTTTCGATTTCGTGCGGGAGGACAGCCTGGTGCGGATCATCCCGCCTTACGGCCCGCTGGACGACTACCGGGCGTTGTTCCGCGACCTGCCGGAAGACAATCTGCTGCTGGGCGAGATGCTCGTCCGCTGCGGGTCGCTCACCGCCGACGAGCTGGCCCTGGCCCTGCGCACCCAGGAGGCCCGCGCCGACGCCTGCCAGATCACCGGTGAAATCCCCCCGCTGATCGGCGAGGTGCTCGTCGAGCAGCAACTGGTGGATGCGCCGCTGGTGGATGCGGCCCTCGATCACCAGCAGGAGGCCCGGAAGGCCCGGGCTGGCGAGCCGACCCTGATCCGGGTGGATGCCGCCAAGCTCGACCAGCTCATCAACCTGGTGGGCGAGCTCATCATCGCCGGGGCTGGCGCTCAGCTGGTGGCCCGGCGGGTCAAGGTGCCCGAGCTGGTGGAAGCCACCGGCGTGCTGTCGCGGCTGGTGGAGGACGTGCGCGATTCGGCGCTCAACCTGCGCATGGTGCAGATCGGCGCCACCTTCAGCCGCTTTCGCCGGGTCGTCCGGGACGTGGCCGCCGAGCTGGGCAAGGACATCCAGCTCGACATCCGCGGCGGCGAAACCGAGCTGGACAAGACCGTCGTCGAGAAGATCGGCGATCCGCTCACCCATATCGTGCGCAACGCCCTGGACCACGGCATCGAGCCGGCCGACGTGCGCGCCGCCCGCGGCAAGCCGCGGCAGGGCCGGCTCAGCCTGAACGCCTATCACGAGTCGGGGAGCATCGTCATCGAGGTGAGCGACGACGGTGGCGGGCTGCGCAAGGAGCGCATCCTGCAGAAGGCGGTCGAGCGCGGGCTGGTGAGCGAAGGCCAGGTGTTGTCGGACAAGGAGATCTTCGGCCTCGTCTTCGAGCCCGGCTTCTCCACCGCGACCCAGGTCAGCAACCTTTCGGGGCGTGGCGTGGGGATGGATGTGGTCAAGCGCAACATCCTGGCGCTGCGCGGCACGGTGGATCTGGACAGCGTGGAAGGGCAGGGCACCACGGTGCGCCTGCGCCTGCCGCTGACACTGGCCATCATCGACGGCTTTCTCATCGGGGCCGGCAGCGCGTCCTACGTGGTGCCCCTGGAGCAGGTGCTGGAGTGCATCGAGCTGCCCGAAAAGGACAAGCCCGAGCAGGGCGCGAGCTACCTCAACCTGCGCGGCGAGGTGCTGCCTTTCGTGCGCCTGCGCGATCTGTTCGACATCCCGGGCGAAGCGCCCCGCCGCGAGAACGTGGTGGTGGTGCAGTACGCCGGGGAGCGCGCCGGGCTGGTGGTGGATCAGCTCTTCGGCGAGTTCCAGACCGTCATCAAGCCCCTCGGCAAGGTCTTCAGTCATATCCGCTGCATCGGCGGTTCCACCATTCTGGGCAGCGGAGAAGTTGCCCTGATCCTTGATGTTCCTGGGCTGGTTCGGCAGGTGACCGAGCGCCAACCCGTTTCCCGTCACCTGTATTCCACCCTGTCGCCGGTTTGATCCGTCGGCCACCACTTGGAGAATCGTCATGACCGTCAGCAAGAAAATGCTGTCCCTGATCCTGTCCGCTGCGTTCGGGATCATCCTTCTGGCCATCGTCGGCCTGACCCAGATGAGCCGGGTCTATGAAACCACCAACTACGCCAATGAGATCGTGGTGCCCAGCGTCCTCACGCTGGACGCGGCGTTCGCACCGATGGCTGCCGCCCGCACCCAGCTGTGGCAGCACATCGCCGCGTCCGACACGGCGGTGATGACCGGCCTCGAAGAGAAGATCGCCGCCAACCACCGCAAGATCGACGAAGCCCTGAAGAAGTACGAAGGCCTCCTCAGTGACGAGAAGGACAAGAGCCTGCTGGCCGCCGACCGGGCTGCGCTGGCCGAGTTCGACCAGCTTCGCGATCGGGTCTATGTGCTCTCGCGGGTGAACAAGATGGAAGAGGCGCGGGATCTGCTGATGGCCAACCAGGCCACGATGGCCCGCCTGTGGGACGCCTTCGAGGAGCACCGCCAGTACAACGCCGAGCTGGGCAGGAAGACCGCCGAGGACGCCGCCCACAGCATCGCCAGCGCCCGCTGGGTGGCGATCGGGATTGGCGCGGCCACGCTGGTCGCGGTGTCGCTCATCGGTGTGCTGATCACCCGCAGCCTGATGCAGCAGCTGGGCGGCGAGCCGGGTTACGCGGCCCAGGTGGTGTCGAAGATCGCCGAAGGCGACATGACGCTGACCGTCGACACCAAGGCCGGCGACACGACCAGCCTGCTCTACAACGTGAAGATCATGAACGAGCGGCTCACGTCCATCATCACCGAAGTGCGCAGCTCGGCCGATTCGCTCTCCAGCGCGTCGGAAGAGGTGAGCGCCACCGCCCAGAGCCTGTCCCAGTCGTCCAGCGAGCAGGCAGCGAGCGTCGAGGAGACCTCGGCGTCGATGGAGCAGATGTCGGCGTCCGTTACCCAGAACAGCGAGAACGCCACCCTCACCGACAGCATGGCGGCCAAGGCGGCCAAGGAGGCGATCGAAGGCGGCGAGGCTGTGCGCTCCACCGTCGAGGCCATGAAGAGCATCGCCGACAAGATCGGCATCGTCGACGACATCGCCTACCAGACCAATCTGCTGGCCCTCAATGCGGCCATCGAGGCGGCCCGGGCCGGCGAGCACGGCAAGGGTTTTGCGGTGGTGGCGGCCGAGGTGCGCAAGCTGGCCGAGCGCAGCCAGGTGGCGGCCCAGGAGATCTCCGAGACCGCCAAGAGCAGCGTGGCCCTGGCCGAACGGGCCGGGACGCTGTTCGAAGGGATCATCCCGAGCATCACCAAGACCTCCGATCTGGTCCAGGAGATCGCCTCCGCGTCGGACGAGCAGAGCTCCGGCGTCGGCCAGATCAACTCGGCGATGGCCCAGCTCTCCCAGACCACCCAGCAGAACGCCTCGGCCTCCGAGGAGCTCGCGGCCACCGCCGAAGAGATGAGCGCCCAGGCCGAGCAGCTGAGCAAGGCGATGGCCTACTTCAAGCTTGCCAGCGGCCATCGGGCACGGCCCGCCCGCGCCGAGGCCGCCAGCCGTGCCGAGAGCCGTCGCCAGTCGGGCCGGGCGCCGATCTTTGAAACCGAGTTTGTCCAGTTCGAGGGCTGAGCGATGGCCACGCTTGCCAGGAAAGACCTGCCGGCGGTGGCCTTGGAGCCCCGCCAGTACCTGACCTTCACCCTGGGCGGCGAGATGTACGCCGTCGAGACCCTCAGCGTGAAGGAGATCATCGAGTACGGTCAGGTGACCACCGTGCCGATGATGCCGAGGAGCATCCGCGGCGTCATCAACCTGCGCGGCGCGGTGGTGCCGGTGATCGACCTGAAGGCGCGCTTCGGCGGCCAGCCCACCGAGGTCACCCGGCGCACCTGTATCGTCATCATCGAGATGAGCGGCAGCGACGAGTGCCAGGTGCTGGGCATCGTGGTGGATACGGTGAGCGAGGTGCTGGAGATCCCACCCGGCGAGATCGAGCCGCCGCCGGCCTTTGGCGCGCGCATCCGGGCGGATTTCATCCGCGGCATGGGCAAGGTGGGCGGTGGCTTCGTGATCCTGCTCAACGTGGAGGCGGTGCTGTCCACGGACGAGCTGTCGGCGCTCGACGAGCTGTCGCGGCACGGGCAGCCGGTGGACGCCGGCGCCTTGCCGCGTCTTGCCAGCAGCGTGGTGGTCTGAAGCCATGACGACGACCGCCGTCCGGGGCCACGTCATGGGTCTGCAGGGCCAGCTGACGGATCGGGAGTTCGCCCAGTTCCGCGCGATGATGTACTCGCTGGCCGGGATCAGCCTGTCCGACGCCAAGAAGCAGCTGGTGGCCGGGCGGCTGGCCCGCCGGCTGCGCCAGCTGGATCTGGACGGCTACGGCAGCTACCTGAAGCGGGTGCAGGCCGATGCCGATGAGCGTCAGATCGCGGTGGATCTGCTGACCACCAACGAAACCTACTTCTTCCGCGAGCCAAAGCATTTCGACTTCCTGCGCAGCCACGCGCTGCCCGAGCTGAAGGGGCAGAGTACGGTGCGGGTGTGGAGCGGCGCCTGCTCCAGCGGCGAGGAGCCCTACACCATCGCCATGGTGATGGCCGAGGTGCTGGCGGGGCGCCCGTGGGAAATCGTCGCGTCGGACCTCTCCACCCGCGTGCTGGCCCATGCGCGGGAGGGGCGTTACCCGATGGACGACGCGGCGGGCATCCCCCGGCCGCTGCTGGCGAAGTACTGCCTGAAGGGCATCGGCAGCCAGGACGGCACTTTCATGATGAAGCCCGAACTGCGCGGGCGCATCAACTTCCGCCAGATCAACCTGAACGCCGCCTTGCCGGACATCGGCCAGTTCGACGTGATCTTCCTGCGCAACGTGATGATCTATTTCGACCTGGAGACCAAGCGTCAGGTGATCCGGCGCATCCTGCCGCTGCTGCGGCCGGGGGGCTATTTCATGCTCAGCCATTCGGAGAACCTCAACGGCATCTCCGATGCGCTGAAGACCGTCCGTCCGTCGATCTACCGCAAGCCGGCGGCCTGAACCCATGCGCATGCCCGACGGGGTCGTCGAGATCTTCCTGCAGCCGGGCGAATGGTACTTCGGCGACAAGCACACGCGCATCCGCACCGTGCTCGGCTCCTGCGTGTCGGCGGTGTTCTGGCATCCCGGGGCGCGGGTGGGTGGCATGTGCCACTTCATGCTGCCCACCCGCGGCGAGCGCCACGGCCGCAGGCCCGACGGGCGCTACGGCGATGAGGCCTTCGGGCTGCTGCTCGACGAGATCCACCGGGCGGGGCTGGACACCAGCGGCGTGCGGGTGCGGCTCTTTGGCGGCGGCGACATGTTCCCCGGCGTGGTGAGCGGCGCCACATCGAAGTCGGTGGGCCGCCAGAACGTGGAGGCGGCCCTGCGGCTGGTGGAGCGGCACCGCCTGCTGTGCAGCGCAACCCATATGGAAGGCTACGGCCACCGACACCTGATCTTCGACGTGTGGAGCGGCCGCGTGACCATGCGGCACGGCATGCTGCCGGGCCCTTCAAGAACAACCAGAAAAGGATTTTCCCCATGCCCACCATCAAGGTGATGATCGTCGACGATTCGGCGGTGGTCCGTCAGGTCCTGTCCGCCACGCTGGATGAGGATGTCGGCATCGAGGTGATCGGCGCCGCCGTGGACCCGGTGTTCGCCCTGGAGAAGATGAAGGCCCAGTGGCCCGACGTGATCGTCCTCGACGTGGAGATGCCGCGGATGGACGGCATCACCTTCCTGCGCCGGATCATGGCCGAGCGGCCCACGCCGGTGGTGATTTGCTCGACCCTCACCGAGAATGGCTCGGAGACGGCGCTGCAGGCCCTGTCGGCCGGCGCCGTGTGCGTGGTGACCAAGCCCAAGGTGGGGCTCAAGCAGTTTCTCCACGATTGCTCCGACGATCTCATCAGCGCGGTGAAGGCCGCGGCCCGGTCCAACGTGCGGCGCCTGGTGCCCAGCGCCCCTGCACCGAGCGCCGTCGCGCCCAAGCTTTCAGCCGACGCGATCCTGCCCGCGGGCTCGGCGATGGCGCAGACCACCGAAACGGTGGTGGCTATCGGCACCTCCACCGGCGGCACCCAGGCGCTGGAGTCCGTGCTGCGGGCGCTGCCCCGGGTGTCGCCGGGGATCGTCGTGGTGCAGCACATGCCGGAGAAGTTCACCGGCGCCTTTGCCCAGCGCCTTGATGGCCTGTGCGAGGTGGAGGTCCGCGAGGCCCGCCACGGCGACCGGGTGATGCCGGGCCGGGTGCTCATCGCCCCGGGCGGGCGGCACATGCTGCTCAAGCGTAGCGGCGCGCAGTACGTGGTCGACGTGATCGACGGCCCGCCGGTGAGCCGTCACCGGCCGTCGGTGGATGTGCTGTTCCGGTCTGCCGCGCGCTTTGCCGGCCGCAACGCGGTGGGCGTCATCATGACCGGGATGGGCGACGACGGCGCCCGTGGCCTCAAGGAAATGCACGACGCTGGCGCCTGGACGGTGGCCCAGGACGAAGCCAGCTGCGTGGTCTATGGCATGCCCAAGGAGGCCGTGAAGCTGGGCGGGGTGGACAAGGTGCTATCGCTCACCGACATCCCGGCGGCGATCCTCGGCCGGATCAGCCGCCGTAGTTGACCCTGGCGCCTGGGCGGAACACGACAATCCGCCAGCCCTTTTCGGCGCCTTGCCGACAAGGCCGGAGGGCGTGAGGCTGCGCCAGGCGGGCGCGGCCCGGCCCAGGCTGATGGCATCGATCTTGCACGAGGCGTTTGTCCCGCCACCTGCAAGGCTTGCCCATGAAGTTCTACATGACCCCCGGCTCGTGCTCCACCGGCATCCACATCCTGCTCGAGGAGGTGGGCGCGGTGTTCGAGGCGTACATCGTCAATCTGCCCGCGGGCGACCACCTCAAGCCCGACTATCTGGCGATCAACCCGAAGGGCACCATCCCGACCCTGGTGCGTAACGATGGCACGGCGATCACCGAGTTCCAGGCGATCGCCTGGTGGCTGGCCCGTCAGTACCCGCGACGCGGGCTGCTGCCCACCGATGCCGAGGGCGAGGTGCGCGTGCTGGAGGCGATGAACCACGCGGTCGGCACCATCCACGGCCAGGGCTTCACGCGGATCTTCACCACCGCCAGCTTCACCCCTAACCCGGCTGACCACGACGCGGTGCAGGCCCGCGGGCGGCAGATCGTTGCGGACGGCTTCGCGGTGATGGATGGCCTGCTCGCCGGGCGGGAATACCTGGCCGGCACCTTCTCGATCGCCGACGCGGCGCTGTTCTACACGGAGTTCTGGGCCGACCGGCTGAAGCTGCCCCTGCCGCCCAACTGCGCGGCCCACTTCCGCCGCATGCTGGCGCGCCCGGCGGTGAGCCAGGTGCTGCGGGAGGAGGGCTATCGGGTATGAGCGGCACGCCGTTTGCCGCCATTCAATGAAAACGGCCCCTCCGGAGAGGGGCCGTTTTGCATGGGCAGGGCTGGATCAGCCGCAGGTGCCGACTGCGCCGCAGGCGGTGCAGAAGTCGCAGCCGTCCTTGCGGA
>NZ_CALAYQ010000178.1:0-3177 GCF_937894855.1 uncultured Zoogloea sp. | reverse complement strand
GGCCAGACATTCCAGCCGGCGCTCCACGGGGCTTGACTGGGATAACAGTATCTACGCGAGAGACCATGCCTCCCACCACCCGCCCCGCCATCAACCGCCTCTACCGCTTCCAGTGGGAGCCGGCCCAGCAGGCCCACGTGCTGCTCTACCCCGAAGGCATGGTCAAGCTCAACCAGAGCGCCGGCGAGATCCTCAAGCGCTGCGACGGCCAGCGGGACGTGGCCGCCATCGTGGCCGACCTGGAAGCCACCTTCAACGCCACCGGCCTCGGCCCCGACGTGGAGGCCTTCCTGACGATGGCCGAAGCCCAGAACTGGATCGTCTGGAACCCCGCGTGATGGAAACCCTGCTCGTCCCCGCCGCCCGCCCTGGCCCCCTGTGGCTGCTGGCCGAAGTCACCTATCGCTGCCCGCTGCACTGCAGCTTCTGCTACAACCCGGTGGATTTCGCCCAGGCCGGGCCCGAGCTCTCCACCGACGACTGGCTGTCGGTGATCCGCCAGGCCCGGGCGATGGGCGCGGCGCAGTTCGGCATCTCGGGCGGCGAGCCGCTGTTGCGGGACGACATCGAGATTCTGGTGGCCGAGGCGCGCAGCCTTGGCTTCTACACCAACCTCATCACCTCCGGCGTGGGCCTCACCGAGGCGCGCCTCGCCGCGCTCAAGGAGGCCGGGCTCGACCACATCCAGCTCTCGTTCCAGGACGCCACCCGTGAGGCCAACGACCTCATCACCAACACCCGCACCTTCGACCTCAAGCGCAAGGTCGCCGACCTCACCAAGGCCGCCGGCTACCCCACGGTGATCAACTGCGTGCTCCACCGGGGCAACATCGACCACCTGGACCGCATCATCGAGATGGCCGCCGAGATCGGCGCCGAGTTCCTCGAGCTCGCCAACACCCAGTACCACGGCTGGGCCTTCCTCAATCGCGCCGCGCTGATGCCCACCGAGGCCCAGCTGGCCGAGGCCGAGCGTGTCACCGAACGCTGGCGCCAGAAGCTCGGCAAGGCCATGCGCATCCTCTTCGTCACGCCGGATTACCAGTCGAAGAAGCCCAAGAAGTGCATGAACGGCTGGGGCGAAGTCTTCCTCGCCATCACCCCGGACGGCCTCGCCCTGCCCTGCCACACCGCGCGGATGCTGCCGGGGCTGGATTTCCCCGACGTGCGCCAGCACAGCATCGAGTGGATCTGGCGCGACTCGCCGCTCTTCAACCGCTACCGGGGCACCGCCTGGCTGCCCGAAACCTGCCAGCGCTGTGAAGATAAAGAAAAGGACCACGGCGGCTGCCGCTGCCAGGCCTTCATGCTCACCGGCAACCCGGACGCCACCGACCCGGTGTGCCCCAAGTCACCGGATCACGCCCTCGTCACCACCGCGCTGGCCGCGGCGGAGCAACCCGACAACACCCGCCCGCTGGTCTTCCGCGATCCGAAGGAATCCCGCCGCCTCGCCCGGCCGTTCTAAACGGGGCAACGCCGCTCAGGCGATCTCCAGATGCAGCGAGGCGTGGTCCGACACGTCTGAAAGAAAGCCCGCCTGGGCGGTGCCCGTCAGATCGGGCCAGCCCTTCACCTTCACCTGGGGCGCATCCGCCGCCGTGCCGAAGCGACTGAAGCTGAGGGACGCCGACGCGATGGCGTGATCGAGGTTGGATTCCCCCGCCGAGCCCTTCCAGGTGGCGGGCCGGTCCTTGGTCAGCAGCTGCATCCCGGCGCCTTCCGCTGCCTCGGCCAGCGCGGCGATCTCGGTGGGCGCATCCACCCGCAGGAACTTCTTCGCCGGCCGCGGGAACATCAGGCCCATGGTGTTCAGGTCGCCCATCACCACCAGCCGCGAGCTGCCCTCACCGCCCAGATTGCGGTCGAGCGCCGCCTTGAGGCTCCAGGCCTTGTCGAACATCTCGACCCGGTTGCCGAAGGCCGGCGCGTCGGTGCCGCTGTCGGTATGGAGAAACAGCAGGTTGTACCAGACCCCGCCGAGCTTCACGCTCAGCAGTGCGCCGGGCCGCAGGCGGTCGTTGCCCACATCGAACTCCCGCTTCTGGGAGAACACCGCCTGCTCGAAGGCCGTCCGCCGCCAGCCCACCAGGATCTCCTGCACCTGGGGCCCGTCGGTCAACGCGAAGTCGTAGCCGGCAAACGCCTGTTCCATCAGCGCGCGCACGTTCACGTTCTCGATTTCCAGCAGGGCAAAGACATCCGGCTTCTGCTTCTTGATGTGGCTGGCCACCTTTTTCAGGCGGGTCGCACCGCCCTTGAAATGCTCGATGTTCCACGACAGGACCGAAAACTTCATGCGCATGTCTCCAGGCAGGGGAATGCCTCCGATTGTCGCACCGCCGCTGCAACACCGCTGCAACAAGGCCGCGCTCCAATGCATGTCCCGCCACCGGCCCGCCAGGGGACACATCATCAAGGACGACATCCTCATCAGCCCGATGGACGACGCCGACCGCGAAGCCGCGGCGGACGTCCTCCTCGCCGCCTTTGCCGACCCGGACCGCTACAGCCGCGAGCGTCTCATCGACCAGCTCGCGCCCGCGCCGATGCCCTTCTACCGCCAGTTCTTCATCGCCCGCCAGCAGGGCGAGCTGGTAGGCGTGGGCGGCATCAAGGCGGCCGATTGGGCCAGCGAGACCCACATCCTGTATCTCTCCGCCGTGGCCGAGCAGGCCCGCGGCCAGGGCATTGCCCGGGCACTCATCGCCACCCGCATCGCGTGGCTGATGGAAAACTTCGAACACGGCCGGCTGCTCGTCTCCACCGCCCGCAGCCGGCGCTTCAACCGGCTGGGCTTTCGCATGGCTGGCAAGCACGACGCCGGCGGCCGACGCCTGATGTTGCTCGAGTTCTAAGCCCACACGGCCACCGGCCGGAGCGCATCGCCCTGTATAATCGCGGGTTTTTCGCATTCGCCGTATCCCGCCATGTCCGCAGCCGTCCAGCAAATCGCCCGCCGTCGCACCTTCGCGATCATCTCCCACCCCGACGCGGGCAAGACGACCCTGACCGAAAAGCTGCTGTGGTTCGGCGGCGCGATCCAGGTCGCCGGCGAGATCCGCGCCCGCAAGGCCGCGCGCCACGCCACCTCCGACTGGATGGAGCTGGAAAAGCAGCGGGGCATCTCGGTCACCTCGTCGGTGATGCAGTTTCCGTACCGCGACTGCGTCATCA
>NZ_CALAYQ010000177.1:0-17703 GCF_937894855.1 uncultured Zoogloea sp. | reverse complement strand
GGCCAGACATTCCAGCCGGCGCTCCACGGGGCTTGACTGGGATAACAGTATCTACCGACCTACAGTTCTGGCTTCCGGGCGACGTGGGGACGGCTCGCCGTCCCCTTCCAGATCAGAAACCCCGGCCCGGCACCCAGTTGGTGCCCGCCAGCGGGACGCCGGCCATGGCGGCGGCTTCAATGGTGAGGGCGACCAGATCCTCCGGTTCCAGGTGATGCACGTTCTGCTTGCCGCAGGCCCGGGCGATGGTGGTGAGCTCCATGTTGAGGGTCTTGAGGTAGTTCTTCAGGTGCTTGGCACCGACAGCCGGCGACAGGCGCTGCTCGAGGATCGCGTCCTGGGTGGTGATGCCCACCGGGCACTTGCCGGTGTGGCAGTGGTGGCAGAAGCCCGGCGCGGTGCCGAGGGCGTTGTAGTCGGCGAGGGCGTCGTGGTGGGCGCCGTGCTGGAAGTAGGTCTCGCCGTTGCAGCCCAGCGCCACCAGCACGCCCTGGCCGATGGCCACCGCGTCGGCGCCCATGGCCAGTGCCTTGGCCACGTCGGCGCCGGTGCGGATGCCGCCGGAGACGATCAGCTGCACCTTGCCCTTCATGTCCAGGTCTTCAAGCGCATCGACGGCCTGGCGCACGGCGGCGAGGGTCGGGATGCCCACGTGCTCGATGAAGCAGGTCTGGGTGGCGGCGGTGCCGCCCTGCATGCCGTCCACCACCACCACGTCGGCGCCGGAATGCACGGCCAGCTTCACGTCGTTGAAGGTACGGGTGGCGCCGACCTTCACGTAGATGGGCTTCTCCCAGTCGGTGATCTCGCGCAGCTCCTGGATCTTGATGGCGAGGTCGTCCGGGCCGGTCCAGTCCGGGTGGCGGCAGGCGGAGCGCTGATCCACGCCTTCCGGCAGGGTGCGCATCTTGGCGACGCGGGGGTTCACCTTCTGGCCCAGCAGCATGCCGCCGCCGCCCGGCTTGGCGCCCTGGCCGATGACCACCTCGATGGCGTCCGCCTTGCGCACGTCGTCGGGGTTGAAGCCGTAGCGGGACGGCAGGCACTGGTAGATCAGCGTCTTGGAGGAGCGGCGCTCTTCCTGGGTCATGCCGCCGTCGCCGGTGGTGGTGGAGGTGCCCATCTCGGTGGCGGCGAGGCCCAGCGCTTCCTTCACGTTGGCGGAGAGCGCGCCGAAGCTCATGCCAGCGATGGTGATGGGGATGTCGAGCTCGATGGGCTTCTTGGCGAAGCGGGTGCCGAGCACGGTCTTGGTGAGGCACTTCTCGCGATAGCCTTCGAGCGGGTAGCGCGACATGGAGGCGCCCAGGAAGACGAGGTCGTCGAAGTTGGGCAGCTTGCGCTTGGCGCCCATGCCGCGGATTTCATACAGGCCGTGGGCCGCGGCGTTGCGGATGTAGTCGAGGGTCTTGCGGTCGTAGCCGTAGGATTCCTCGCGGGAGATGTTCTTGAAATGCAGGGGTTTGGTTTCCATGATCGTGTCCTCGATGTTCCGGGTGGCGCGCGGGGGGCGGCGCGATATTCCTGCTCGGTATTCCTGCTCAGTACTCCTGATTCGCGTCGGCGTTCCAGTGGTAGAGGGAACGCTTGGAGGCGATGCGCCGGAAGGCCTTCGGGTCGTGGTCGAGGCCGGCCTGGTCGAGCAGGCTCGCCACCGCGGCGATGTCGGCATCGCTCATCTCCTCGTACTGGGCGTCGGCGCCGAGGGATTTCACCTTGCCCTTCACGTAGAGCACCGCCTCGTAAAGCGAATCGCCGAGGGCGTCGCCGGCGTCGCCGCAGATCACCATGCGGCCGGCCTGGGCCATGAAGGCCGAGAAGCTGCCCACCGAGCCGCCGACGACGATGTCGCCGCCCTTGAGCGAGATGCCGCAGCGCAGGCCGGCGTCGCCGTCGATCACCAGGAGGCCGCCGTGGGCCGAGGCGCCGGCGCCGTTGCTGGCGAAGCCCTTCACGTGCACCTTGCCGCTCATCATGTTTTCGGCCACGCCGGTGCCGGCGCTGCCGGTGATGGTGACGGTGGCCGACTTGTTCATCCCGCCGGCGTAGTAGCCGGCATGGCCGACCACTTCCACCTGCACGGGGCAGTCGAGGCCAACGGCGATGTTGTGGGCGCCATCGGGGTTGAGCACGGTGACGTGGCGGGGCTTGCCGTCCTTGGCGTCGTTGTGCAGGAAGGTGTTGAGCTCGCGCAGCGGGATAGTGGCGAGGTCAAAGGTCAGGCGTTCCATACGTACATCTCCTCGGGCGCGGGTTCGAAAACGGTGGCGTGCTTGATGCCGGGCAGGTGGGCGAGGGAGCGGAATTCGGAGGCGATGGCCACGTAGTCGTCGGTCTCGGCCACCACCGCCGGCTTGCAGGCGAAGGGGTCGCGGATCAGGGCCAGCTTGTCGGGCGTGCCCATCAGGAAGGTGAAGAAGCCGTCGAGCTCCTCGAAGCCCTTCTGCAGCGCGGTTTCGAGATCGTCGCCTTCGCGCAGGCGCCATTCCAGAAAGCGGCAGGCGGCTTCGGTGTCGTTGTCGGTCTCGAAGCGGATGCCGCGCGGCTCCAGCATCCGGCGGATGCCGTTGGGGTTGGACAGCGAGCCGTTATGCACCAGGCAGAAGTCCTCGCCGGCGGTGAAGGGGTGGGCGCGGTCCGGCGTCACGGCCGATTCGGTGGCCATCCGGGTGTGGCCGACCAGGTGCGAGCCGGTGAGCTTGTCAAAGCCGTAGCGGGCGGCCACTTCGGCCGGCGTGCCGATGTCCTTGTAGAGATCGATGCTGCGGCCAGTGGAGAGGATGTGCAGCTTGGGGTGATGCTCGGCGATCCAGCGCTTGACGATGGTCGGGGCCACGTCGAAGCTGAGGATGGCGTGGTTGCCCTTGATGCTGACGTCCACCGGCACGCCCAGGTGCTCCTTCAGGCTGTGGGCGAGGCCCAGCCAGTTGAAGTCGGCGCCGTCCTCGGTGAGGCCGGAATACACGCTGATCTTGCGCTGGCTCTCGGCCAGCGGGTTGCCGAACACCGCCAGGCCGGCCGAGTCGGGGCCGCGCTCGGTCATGCCGATCAGCATCGGCACCATCAGTTCGCCGAGCTGCTCGCGCAGGGCCGGTGTCTTCACCAGCAATCCAACGATTCCACACATGGTTTGTTCTCCTTCGTCCTGTTATCAGAAAAATTCCAGGTAGTTCTTGATTTCCCAGTCCGACACGTGGCGCATGTACTCCACCCACTCCATGTGCTTGAGGCGCAGGAATTCGGGGGCGACCGGGCCGAGGGCCTTGCACAGCACGGTGTCGTTCTCCAGCGCCAGCAGGGCCTCGTGGAGGTTCTGGGGCAGGATGCCGATGCCGGCGGCCTTGAGCTCTTCGGGGCTCAGCGCATAGAGGTTCTGGTTGTGGGGTTCGCCCGGGTCGAGGTCGCGCTCGATGCCGTCGAGGCCGGCGGCGATCACCGCGGCGGTGGCGAGGTAGGGGTTGCAGGCGCCGTCCGGCAGGCGCAGTTCGAGCCGGCCGTGGGGGATGCGCACCATCGACGAGCGGTTGTTGTCGCCGTAGCTGATGTAGGCCGGGGCCCAGGTGGCGCCGGTGAGGGAGCGGCCGACCACCAGACGCTTGTAGCTGTTGACCGTGGGCGCGCAGATCGCCGCCAGCGCCGGGGCGTGGGCGAGGATGCCGGCGAGGAACTGGTAGGCCAGCTTGGAGAGGCCCAGCCCGCGCTTGTCGTGCTTGTCGGCAAACAGGTTGGTCTTGCCGTCGCCCAGCGACATGTGGATGTGCATGCCGTTGCCCGGGCGGTTGGCGAAGGGCTTGGGCATGAAGGAGCAGATCATGCCCAGGTCGTTGGCGATCTCCGAGGCGGCCATCTTGAACAGCAGGTAATGGTCGGCGGAGGTGAGGCAGTCGGCGTAGGTGTAGTTGATCTCGAACTGGCCGTTGGCGTCCTCGTGGTCGATCTGATAGACGTCCACATCCACCTTGCGCAGGCTGTCGGTGAGGGTTTCGAGGAACTGGCGGTTGCGCGACAGGCCCTTGTAGTCGTAACAGGGCTTGGGCAGCGTGTCGGTGGGATCGGTCGGGATGATCTGGCCGACCTCGTCCTTCTTGAGGAGCGAGAACTCCGGCTCCAGCCCGGTGAAGAAGGTGTAACCCTTGGCCTCGAGGCGCTTGATCTGCTCCTTCAGCACCACGCGGGTGTCCAGCGGCCAGGGCTCGCCCTTCACGTGGCCGTCGCAGGCGATGCGAGCGTAGCCGGGCTGCCAGGGCACCAGGGTGAGCGTCGAGAGATCGCCGATGGCCATGTAATCCGGGCCGTTGGGCTCGATGCCGAGGCCCCACACCGCGAAGCCCGCGCCGGTGGTGAGGATGCTCTCGAAATGCGCGGCGGGAACGGCCTTGGTCTTGGCCGCGCCGTGGATGTCGACAAACTGGGCAAGGACATACTTGACGTCGTTGTCCGCGAGAAACTGCTTGGCTTCTGTGGGCGTCATTGCCGCTCTCCTGAAGTTGGGGTTTGGGGGTTTTTTCAGTCGATGCTGCGGGCAACCACCGCGCCGCCGCCGAGATCGCCGGCGATGTCGAGCAGGGTTTCCCACAGGTAATGTCCGTAGGTGCCGTCGCACCAGATGCGCAGGGTCGGGCGGCCGGCGCAGAGCTCGGGGATCGCCGTCACCCCGACGCCGACCATCGAGGTCAGCACCACCGGGCGGGCAGCCAGGTCGAGGGCGCGGAAATTCACGCTGCAGCTCTGGCGCAGCAGCTCGTCGAGCCGGCTGCCGGACAGCACGAAGGCGGCGTCCTGGCGCAGCACCGGATACACACCCGGGCCGCGCGGAGTGGCGGCGAGAGGGGCGATCAGCGCGACCGGGCCTTCGATCAGGAACTCGGTGAAGCCGAGCCGGGCGATGCGTCCGCCGTCGTCCAGCGGCAGCCAGCTGTTGGGCACCGGCGGGATGGGCAGGCCGCGGGCGACCAGCCATTCGGCGGCGCCGGGGCCCTTGCAGCCGTGGCGGGCCAGGTCGGAGCGATCGGCGATGCCCAGGGTGGCCGCGGCGGCGGCCTGCTGCTCGGGCGGGAGGAGCGTGGCGGCGACGAGGTCGGCCACCGGGCTCAGGGCGAGGTGCGCGCTCATGCGGCCTCCTTCTGCTTGAGGTTGTCGGGGTCGTAGAACGGGGCGGCGGAGACGGTGGCCTGCACCATCGAGCCGCCGGTGAGGCGGATGTCGAGCCGGGTGCCGGTCTCGGCGAGCTCGGGCTTCACGAAGGCGAGGCCGATGTGGCAGCCGACCGCCGGGCTGAAGGCGATGCTGGTGACCCGCCCGGCGATCTCGCCGTTGGCGATGACCAGGTTGCATTCCAGCGGCACCGGGCCGACGTGATCCGCCGGGAAGCGGATGCCCACCAGCTTCTGGCGGCGCGGCAGGCGGCCGACGGCGGTGAGGCTGCGCTGGCCGACGAAGAAGGGCTTGTTCATCTTGAGCGCCCAGTCGAGGCCCACCTCGAGCGGGGTGGTGAGGCCGTCGGTGTCCTGGCCGATGATGATGTGGCCCTTCTCCAGCCGCAGCAGGCGCTGGGCTTCCACGCCGAAGGGGCGGATGCCGTGGGCGCTGCCGGCGGCCATCAGCGCGTCCCACAGGGCGCCGCCGCAGTTGGCGGGCACGTGGATCTCGTAGCCCCATTCGCCCACGAAGCCGACGCGCATCAGCCGGGCGGGGATTTTTCCACCATTCACCGCCACCTCGGCCTCGCGCACCGCCAGGTAGGGGAAGGCGGCGGCGGAGAGATCGAGCCCGGTGAGCTTGGTCAGCACCAGCCGGGATTTCGGCCCGGCGAGATTCACCGCGGCAAAGGCGCCGGTGTGATTGACGATGCCGCAGTCGAGGCGCCACATGGTGTTGAGGCGCGACAGCTCGCGGTAGATCGTCGCGGCGCCGGAGGTGGTGGTGGTGAAGTAGAAGTGATCCTCCGCCAACCGGGCCACCACGCCGTCGTCGATCACCACGCCGGCCTCGTCGCACATCACCGCGTAGCGGGTCATGCCCACCTTGAGGTTGGCGTAGCTGGCGGTATAGACGCGCTCGAGGAACTCGGCGGCCTGGGGGCCGATCACCTCCAGCTTGCCGAGGGTGCCCACGTCGATGATGCCGACGCCCCCGCGCACCGCCGCCGCTTCGCCGCGGATGCAGTCGAGACGGCTCTCGCCGGCGCGCTGGTAGAACTCCGGCCGCTGCCACACGCCGGCGGGCATCCACCTGGCGCTGAGGGCTTCGTGGCGGCTGTGCAGCGGGGTGCGTCGCTCGGGGCTGAAGCCGCGCCCGGCCAGGATGGACATGGGCACCGGGTGGAAGAACGGCCGGGCAGTGGTGGTGCCGACCTGCTGGGGCGCCTTGCCGGTGAGCCGGGCCAGGATGCGCAGCCCGTTCATGTTGGAGTGCTTGCCCTGGCTGGGGCCCATGCCGTTGGTGGAGAAGCGCTTGAGCAGTTCGATGTTGTCGAAGCCCTCCTGCACGGCGTTGCAGAAATCCTTGTATTGCAGGTCTTCGTCGAAATCGACGAAGTTCTTGCCAGCCGGGTGATCGACGATCGGCCACGGATGGCTGGGGCACTCGGCTTCCGGCGGCAGCGCGTCGCCGGTGGCGCTGCCGAAGCCGGCCGCAGCGGCGGCGTGGCTGCCGGCACGGGCGCCGTCGGCGAGCTTGCGCTCAAGGCCGAACACGCCATTCACGCGGCCGCAGGCGAACACGCCGTCGGGCAGCACGTCGGGCACGAACTGCTCGACCGCGGTATCAAAGCGCATCCGGGTGCCGGCCTGGTAGAGCAGGTTGGCGGCGGGTGCCCAGCCGGTGCTCATCAGGATGCCGTCGCAGGCGATCTCGCGCTCAGCGCCCACCGGCTTGCCATCGGCGCCGAGGCTGGCGACACGGGCGCCGGCGCACAGCCCGGCGGCGTCGGCCACGCCTTCGACGATGCAGCTGCCGGTGAGCACCTCGACGCCGGCCTGGGCGAGCAGGCGGGCCAGGGGCTCGGCGCTGCCGACCGTCGGGCGCAGATCCACCACCGCGGCCACCGCCACGTCGTTGGCGAGCAGGTCGAGGGCGGCGCGGTAGCCGTCGGCGTTGGCGGCGAGCACCACGGCGCGCTGCATCGGCTTGACGCCGTAGCGGTAGATCAGGCGCTGGGCGGCGCTGGCCAGCATCACGCCGGGCAGGTCGTTGTTGTGGAAGACGGCGGGCTGCTCGAAGGCGCCGCTGGCGACCACCACGCTGCCAGCGCGCATCTTGACCATGCGCTCCGCGCTGACCAGCGGAATCCAGTGGTCCTTGTAGTAGCCGGCGGCGTAGGTGGCGGTGACGACCCGGATGCGCGGCTCGGCGGCCACGCAGGCGAGGAGCTCGGCGTGGGTGCGGCGGCGGGTGGCGTCGTTGCCGAGCTGGTAGCCAGCGGCGCCGCCGATGCGGGCGTTCTCGTCCACCACCACCACGTCGGCGCCCTGGGCGGCGGCGGCCAGTGCGGCGGAGAGGCCAGCGGCACCACCACCGATCACCAGCACGTCGCAGAAGTCGTAGGCCTTGGGGGTGCGCTTGCGCGGGGCGCTGACATCGACGCGGCCGAGGCCGGTCATCACCCGGAACATGCGCTCCCACATGGGGAACAGGCGCTTGTTGTGGAAGGCCTTGTAGTAGAAGCCCACCGGCAGGAAGCGCGACAGCTTGCCGAGCACGCGGCCCTTGTCGTTCTCCAGCGAGCCGAAGGTGTTCACCGCAGTGAGATCCATCCCGGCGACCAGCGGCGTCACGTCGGCGCGCAGGTTGGGCATGTCGCCCCACTGGTGGATGGCGTTGGTGTCGTGGTTGGCGAGGGACAGCACGCCGCGGGGCCGGTGATACTTGAAGCTGCGGCCCAGCACGCGGACATCGGCACCCCACAGGGCGGTGGTGACGGTGTCGCCCTCGTAGCCCTTGTAGGTGCGGCCCTCGAAGCGGAATTCGACGGAGCGGGAGCGGTCGATCCATTCACCGCTGATGGCAGGCAGTCGCATCAGGCTTCTCCCTCGTAAAAGTAGGTACGCACGACGACGTCCTTCTCGGTGTCGCGTTCGGCGATGAACCAGGTGTTGCTGGGGGTGTGGCACCACCACTCGCGCTTCACGCCGGGGGCGCCGTTGCGGTTGAAGACGTAGTCGGCCCAGGTGGCGTCGTCGCAGGCGGCGGGGTCGGGCATCGGCCGGACTTCGCCCCAGTAGAAGAACTCGGAGACGGGGCGCGGTCCGTTCAGGGGACAGGTCAGGATCTTCATGGTCGGAACCTCGCTTAGTGGCCCACGCTCGCCGCGCCCTTTTCGCCGGTGAGGGCGTAGTTGCGGAAGCGGTCGAGGGAGAAGCCGGTGATGAGCGGATGGTTGGTGTCGGTGGCCACCGTGTGGGCCATGGTCTTGCCGCACACCGGCGTGGCCTTGAAGCCCCAGGTGCCCCAGCCGGAATCCAGGTAAAAGCCTTCCACCGGCGTCTTGCCCATCACTGGGGCGAAGTCCGGCGTCATGTCGGCCATGCCGGCCCATTGGCGCATCACCTTCACGTTGGAGAGGAAAGGGAACATCTCGAGCATGTGGGTGGTGAGGCCCTCCACGAAGTCCAGCGTGGAGCGGGTGCCGTGGAGCTCGTACGGATCGAGGGAGGCGCCCATCACCAGCTCGCCGCGGGCCGACTGGCTGATGTACACATGCAGGCTGCCGGAGACGAGGATCGGGTCGAGCCAGGGCTTGACCGGCTCGCTGACCATCGCCTGCAGCGGGTGGATGTAGATCGGCGACTTGATGTCCACCATCTTGAGGATGCGCGGGGTGGAGCCGGCCACCGCACACAGCACCTTGTTGGTGGCGATGTAGCCGCGGGAGGTCTGAACGCCCTTGACCTTGCCGCCTTCCACGTCGATGCCGAGCACCTCGGTCTGCTGGTGGATCTCGACGCCGCGCTGGTCGGCACCGCGGCCGTAGCCCCAGGCCACCGCGTCGTGGCGGGCCACGGAGCCCGGCGCGTGGTACAGGGCGCCGAGGATGGGCGCGTGGCCGCTGCAGGTGATGTCGATCATCGGGGCGGCTTCCTTCACCACCTCCGGGCCGACCACTTCCGAGGCCACGCCGTAGTGCTTGTTCACCTCGGCGCGCCAGCGCATGGTGCGCAGGGCCGAATCGGTGTGGGCCAGGGTGAAGTGGCCGCGGTTGGCGTAGAACAGGTTGAGGTCGAAGTCTTCCGACAGGTCCTGCCACAGGCGCACCGACTCGTCGTAGAACTGCACGCCCTCGGGGGTGAGGTAGTTGGAGCGGATGATCGTCGTGTTGCGGCCGGTGTTGCCGCCGCCGATGTAGCCCTTCTCGAGCACGCACACGTTGGTGATGCCGTGCTCGCGGGCCAGGTAGTAGGCCGCCGCCAGGCCGTGCCCGCCACCGCCGATGATCACCACGTCGTAGCTCGGCTTGAGCTCGGCGTGGGGGGTGAACATCCGCGGCTCGGGATGTTTCTTGTTGAGCGCAAAGCGCAGGAGACGCCAGGGCATGGTGGATTCCTCAGTCTCGGTTCGGGGGTGCCGGGTTGCGCTGCGCTAACCCGGCCTGCCTCTTGGTTACGTAGGTCGGGTCAGCCCGCAGGGCGTAACCCGACAAATGCGGCTCAGCGGAACACCACCGTCTTGTTGCCATGCACCAGCACCCGGTCTTCCAGGTGGTAGCGCAGGCCGCGGGCGAGCACGGCCTTCTCGATATCCTTGCCGTAGCGCACCAGGTCGTCCGGGGCGTCGGAGTGATCCACGCGGATCACGTCCTGCTCGATGATCGGGCCCTGGTCGAGCTCGCTGGTCACGTAGTGGCAGGTGGCGCCGATCAGCTTCACGCCCCGGGTGTAGGCCTGGTGGTAAGGCTTGGCGCCCACGAAGCTGGGCAGGAAGCTGTGGTGGATGTTGATGATCCGGCCCGGGTAGTTGGCGCACAGCTCGGGCGACAGGATCTGCATGTAGCGGGCCAGCACCATCACGTCGCCCTCGGCCTCGTTGAAGAGCTGCTCGACCTTGGCGTAGGCGGCGGGCTTGTTGTCGGGCGTCACCGGCACGTGGTGGAAGGGGATGCCGTGCCACTCCACAAAGCCCCGGAAGGTCTCGTGGTTGGAGATCACGCAGGGAATGTCGATGTCCAGATCACCCGACTGCCAGCGGGCGAAGAGGTCGTACAGGCAGTGCTCCTGCTTGGAGACGAGGATCACCACGCGCTTCTTGCGGGCGCTGTCGCTGATCGACCAATCCATCCCGAACTCGGCGGCGATGGGGGCGAACTTCTCCTGAAACTCGCCCAGGCCGAACGGCAGCGTGTCGGCCAGGATTTCCTGACGCATGAAGAAACGGCCGGCTTCGGCATCCGCGTGGTGGTTGGCCTCGGTGATCCAGCCCTTGTTGTGGGCCAGGAATCCGCTCACCGCGGCGACGATGCCGACCCGATCCGGGCACGAGAGGGAGAGGGTGTAACGACGATTCGACGACATGTTCGCTGCTCCGCTGGAAAGTTCATACAACGAATTATTTTTGAACATAGTGCATCTTCGATAACTGAGTGTCAACTATTTTTCTCAGCAGGAAACATATGGCGTGTGCAATAATCGCCCCAGCCTGTTGAGGGGAAATTCCATGACCGAAAACCAAGACACGACCAGCCTCGAGCGCTACCTGGGCAACACCATCCGGGATCTGCGCCAGAAGCACGGGCTGACCATCGCCGACGTGGCCAACCTGGCCGGCATCAGCCGCGGCATGCTGTCCAAGATCGAGAACGCCCAGACCGCCACCAGCCTCGACACCCTGTCACGGCTCGCCAACGCCCTCGGGGTGTCCATCTCCACCCTGTTCCGCGGCTACGACGTGCGCGACGGCAGCGCCCAGCTGGTGAAGGACGGCGAAGGGATGGAGGTCGTCCGCCGGGGCACCAAGAGAGGCCACACCTACCACCTGCTGGCCTACGACCAGGGGCCCACCAAGGTCTTCGAGCCCTTCCTGATCAGCATCGACCACGCCTCCGAGACCTTCCCGATCTTCGAACACCCGGGCACCGAGTTCATCTACATGCTCGAGGGCGAGATCGAGTACCGCCACGGCCAGAACACCTACGTGCTCAAACCCGGCGACGCCCTCACCTTCCGGGGCGACGTGCCCCACGGGCCCGAGAAGCTCAACCAGGTGCCGATCAAGTTCCTGTCGATCCTGATGTACCCGGCCGGCGGCGAAGACTGACCACCATCCGGTACGCTGACGAATCGGGACGCCCACAGGCGTCCCGATGTCGTTCAGGGCGCCCTCCGCTCAGAGGTGGTAGGCCGATTCGCCGTGGGCCGCGTGATCCAGGCCCTCGCGCTCGTCCTCTTCGCTCACCCGCAGGCCGATGGTCATGTCGATCAGCTTGAAGCCCAGGTACGACACCACGCCCGACCACACCACCGCGGTGCCCACGCCCCAGGCCTGGGCGATCAGCTGCGCGCTCATGTCGTAGGGCGCAACCGCGTTGGCCACGTAGTCATAGACGCCGGTGCCGCCCAGCTCCGGCGCGGCGAACACGCCGGTGAGCAGCGCACCGAGGATGCCGCCCACGCCATGCACGCCGAACACGTCGAGGGTGTCATCCACGCCCAGCATGCGCTTGAGGCCATTGACGCCCCAGTAGCACACCACGCCGCCCAGGAGCCCCATCACGATGGCGCCCATCGGCCCCACCAGGCCGCAGGCCGGGGTGATCACCACCAGGCCGGCGATGGCGCCGGACACCGCGCCGAGCATCGACGGCTTGCCCTTCAGCACGGCCTCGATCACCGTCCAGGAGACGGTTGCCGCACAGGTGGCGACCAGCGTGTTGAAGAAGGCGAGGCCCGCGGTGGCGCCGGCTTCCAGCGACGAACCCACGTTGAAGCCGAACCAGCCCACGAACAGCAGCGACGCGCCGACCATGGTCATGGTGAGGCTGTGGGGCGCCATCGACTCGCGGCGATAGCCCAGGCGCGGGCCGATCATGAAGGCACCGATCAGCGCGGCCACGCCGGCGTTGATATGCACCACCGTGCCGCCCGCGAAGTCGAGCGCGCCCTTGCCGAACAGGAAGCCCGCCACTTCGCCCGCCTTCTCTGCAGCTTCGGCCGAGGTGTAGGCATCCGGGCCGGCCCAGTACCACACCATGTGGGCCATCGGGATGTAGGAGAAGGTGAACCAGATCACCATGAAGATCAGCGCCGCCGAGAACTTGATGCGCTCGGCGAAGCCGCCGATGATCAGCGCCGGGGTGATCGCCGCGAAGGTCAGCTCGAAGGCCGCGAAGATGTACTCCGGCAGCACCACGCCCTTGCTGAAGGTGGCCACCACCGATTCCGGCGTCACGCCCTTCATGAACAGCTTGTCGAAGCCGCCGATGAAGGCGTTGCCGTCGGTGAACGCCAGGCTGTAGCCATACACCGCCCACAGCACGCCGAGCAGACAGAACACGACCAGCGTCTGCATGAGCACCGACAGCATGTTCTTGGCGCGCACCATCCCGCCGTAGAACAGCCCGAGGCCCGGCGCGGCCATCATCACCACCATCATCGTGGCGGTGATCAGCCAGGCCGTGTCGCCCTTGTTGGGCACCGGCGCCGCAGCGGCCGCCTGGGCCGCCGCATCCGCCACCGCCGCGGCGGCAGGGGCCGCGTCCTCGGCAAAGCCGGGCACGGCAAACAGCATCCCCAGCAAGGGGGATGCACTGATGAGCAAGCGTTTCATCGTCTTCTCTCCTTACAGGGCTTCGTTGCCGGACTCGCCGGTACGGATGCGGATGGCTCTTTCCAGATCGAAGACGAAGATCTTTCCGTCGCCGATCTTGCCGGTGGATGCGGACTTCTCGATGGCGCCGATGGCGTCCTCGACGCGCTCGTCGGCCACCGCCATCTCCAGCTTCACCTTGGGCAGGAAATCCACCACGTACTCGGCGCCCCGGTAGAGCTCGGTGTGGCCCTTCTGGCGGCCGAAGCCCTTCACCTCGGTGACGGTGAGGCCGTGCACGCCCACCACGTTGAGGGCCTCGCGGACCTCGTCGAGCTTGAAGGGCTTGATGATTGCGCTAATGAGCTTCATGGGAGCGTCCTCCACGAAGCGGCGCCGGGGCGCACCGTACGACCGTTCTCTGCTGGCATTGCATGGCTGTACCTCCATTGCATGAAGTGAATAAATTTTTCACTACATGAAGCATGAGACGTGCCACGGCGCCAACACCCGGCTTAACGGGTTTTAACCACAGAGAAACAAAGATTAATGCACCGCAACACAGCGCACGACTGCTGCGGCGCACCAAAACGGGACGCAAAATCGGTGAGGAATGGACGCGGAGAAGGCGCGGAACCGCGCCCCGCGTCAGCCCGCGGGAAGGTGCTTGCCGGCTTCCCGCCGGGTGAGGGGCGACAGCACGCCGGCGTGACGGGCGAGGAAATCCCCCACCGCCGCTGGGTCGTGACGGGCGTAGTCGCGCAAGGCCCAGCCGATCGCCTTGCGGATGAAGAAATCCGGCTCCGGCGCCAGTTTCAGCGCGTAGCCGAACAGCCGCGCCACGTCGGTGTCGCCGCGCCAGCCTAGCTGATGGAGCATCGCGACGCGTCGCACCCATTTATCCGGATGCGCCACTGCCGCATCCATCTGCAGCGCCGCCTCGGCGGGCACCGGGCGCAACACGTAGCCCACCACCCCGGCCAACGCATCCACGGTGTCCCACCAGGCCTTGCCCCGGGCCAGCTCGATCACCGCCGGCACGTGGGACGCATCCAGCGCCCGCCACTGGCGGGCGAGCAGGTCGCTGCCCACGTACTGGCACTCCCGCTCCGGCTGCGCCCACAGGTCCGCAGCGATCGCCAAGAGCTCATCCGCCGGCCGCGCATCGCGAATGAACGGCCGCGTCAGCGCCCGCCGCACGGGCGTCTGAATGCCGAAGAACGCAAACTGACCACGCATGTAGGCCACCATTCCCTCCGCACGGGCGGGGTCGGCGTGGGCGGCAAGCGCGGTGACGATGGACTGGGCGACGGGATGCATGGGCAAGAAGGCCGCGTTGGCAAATTGATCCACGAGCAGTAAAGGCGTCAATCCCGCGCCGCACATTGGTTTCGCACCTTCAGACGCGTCGGCGCGCAGAAGACGCGAAGCCTACCCTGCCTGAATCAAGCCAGAAAACCAAAGCGCTTCAAACCATCCCGCACCGCCCAGCTGGCACGCGGCTGCGCGGAAACGAGCCCTGAAGCACCCCCGAGTTCGGGTTTTCAGATTGGGGGCATCGGCTTCCAGATCGAGCGACATACCCCCAATGATGCCCCCGGGCATCGCCCGCTGGCAGCAGAAAGCTCGGAACACTACGGACGCAAAAAAGGCCGGAACCCTTGATTTTGCTGGGTTTGCCGGCCTGATTTGGACTGCTTTGGAACATCTAATGGTGCCTTGGGCGAGACTCGAACTCGCACGGCTTTCGCCACTACCCCCTCAAGATAGCGTGTCTACCAATTTCACCACCAAGGCACTGCAGCAACCTGTTTGACGAGGAGCGCAGAAGGGCGTGAATTCTAGCTTAATCCTGAGCTTCGTCAAGGGGTGATTGCACGCCCCCGGCGGACGGCGCGCCGGCAGGGGTGGCCTGTGGTACCGTGGGAGACACGGCACGCCCGGATGCAGGGGCGGTTGTCCTGCCCCTGCCGGCCTTGATGCGCGCCGCCCCTGCTCGTCCGGAGACCCCATCCGCATGATCGACTGGCTACCCGCTCTGGTCAGAACCCTCGCCGCCGGCGATGCTGCCGTGCTGCTCACGATCGTCCATACCGTTGGCTCCACGCCCCGCGAAGCCGGCACGACCATGCTGGTCACCCCGGGCGACAACCAGGGCAGTATTGGCGGCGGGCAGCTGGAATGGCTCGCCACCAGCGCTGCCGATGCGCTGCTCGAAGTGGGCGGCCCGCCCCGTCTGCTGCGTTTCACCCTTGGTCCGACGATGGGCCAGGCCTGTGGCGGCATCGTGTGGCTGGCGGCAGAACGCATCGACACCGCCACGCAGCCCGAATGGCAGGTGCGTGCCTCGGCGGTCGAGGCCGGCATGGGCCTACGCCGCCGGCTCTCCGACACCGACGGCGCATCCGGCTGGACGCTGATCGACCCGCGGCTTGCGGGTAGCGGACCGGATTTTGCTCACCTCACCACCCACGGCGAGCACTGGCGCTTCAGCCAGCAGCTGGGGGGCGATCCGTTTCCGGTCTATGTGTTCGGCGCTGGCCATGTGGGCTCGGCCGTGGTGCGCGCGCTCACGCCGCTGGGCACTCAGATCACCTGGGTGGATGGGCGGGCCGAGCTGTTCGAGGCGGCCGGCCCCCAGGCCGACAATGTCCGCCCGCTCGTCACCAACCAGCCCGCCACGCAGATCGCCACCGCCCCGCCGGGCGCCTACCTTCTGGTGATGACCCACAGCCACGCCCTCGACCTTGAACTCTGCGAGGCCGCCTGCCTGCGCGAGGACTTCGCCTTTCTGGGCCTCATCGGCTCCGAATCCAAACGGGAGGCCATCAGCCGGCAGCTGGTCCATCGCGGCCTCCACCCGGAGCGCCTCGACGACCTCACCTGCCCCATCGGCATTCCCGGCATCGAGGGCAAGCACCCGGCAGCCATCGCAGCGTCGGTGGCGGCGCAGATCCTCCAGGTGCGCGAAACCCGCATGGCCATCGGCCACGCCACCCACCCCGGGCCCGACGTGCCGCCCCTGTCGTCGCTGCCGAGGCCCCAATGATGGCCGCGCAGCACGTCCTCGTCCGCGGGCAGGTGCTCCACTTCCTGTCCGATCCGGGGCCGGAGGCCGACCCGGCCGCCTGGCAATATTTCGACGATGGCGGCCTGTGGATCGTCGATGGGCGCATCCAGGGCGCCGGGCCGTGGGACGCCATCGTCCCGGCCCTGCCGCCCGGCGTGCGCGAATCCGCCGCCTTCCACGACCACCGGGGCCGCCTCGTGCTGCCGGGCTTCGTGGACACCCACCTGCACTACGCCCAGGCCGGGATCATCGGCGCCTACGGCCGCCAGCTGCTCGACTGGCTGAACGAATACACCTTCCCCGCCGAGGCGCGGCTGGCCGATCTTTCCGAGGCCGAGCGGGCCGCTGCCTTCGTGGTGGAGCGCCTGCTCGCCCACGGCACCACGTCCGCGTCGGTGTTCGGCACCGTGCATGCCCACTCGGCCGACGCCTTCTTCGCCGTGGCCGAGGCGCACCGGCTGCGCCTGCTGTGCGGCAAGGTACTGATGGACCGCAACTGCCCCGACAACCTGCGCGACACCGCCGAATCGGGCATCCGCGACAGCCTGGACCTGATCGGCCGCTGGCACGGCCGCGGGCGCCTGCGCTACAGCCTCACGCCGCGTTTCGCGCCCACCTCGACGCCAGAACAGCTGCGCCTCGCGGGCGAACTCTTCGCAAGCGTGCCCGATCTGCACCTGCAGACCCATCTGGCCGAAAATCGCGCCGAGCTGGCCTGGGTGGCCGATCTTTTTCCGGATCAAAGCAGCTATCTGAATGTTTACGCCCATTTCGGGCTTCTCGGTCCACGGGCGATCCACGCCCACTGCATCCACCTGGATGACGACGAACGCCGGGCGATGGCGGCCAGCGGCACCAGCGCGGCCTTCTGCCCCAGCTCGAACCTGTTCCTCGGCAGCGGCTTCTTCGATCACGCCGCCAGCCTCGACGCCGGCCTGCGGGTGGGCCTCGCCACCGACATCGGCGCCGGCACGGGCTTCAGCCTGCTCGCCACCCTGCGCGATGCCTACCACGTGAGCCAGACCCACGGCACGCCGCTGGGGGCGCTCAGGGGCTTCTACCTCGCCACCCTGGGCGGGGCCCGGGCGCTTTACCTGGATGAATTCATCGGCAGCTTCGCGCCGGGCCGAGAGGCGGATTTCGTGGTGCTGGACTGGGCCGCCACGCCGGAGCTCGCGTGGCGGATGGAACGCACCACCACGCTGGCCGAGCGCCTGTTCGCGCTGATGATCCTTGGCGACCAGCGCTGCGTGGTGGCCACCCACGTGCTGGGCGAGGTGGCCTGGCGACGGGGCTGACCCCCGTCAGGCGGGCAGCAGCACCGCTTCCTTCGGGTTCGGGCCGTATTCGTTGGTGCCCGGCTGGCTGTCCTTCACCATGAAGAACAGCACGATCAATGGACCGACCAGCGGGATCAGCGAGATCAGCATCCACCAGCCCGACTTGCCGATGTCGTGCAGCCGACGCACCGACAGGGCGAGGCTCGGGACGAACACGACCAGGGTGTAGAGGCCCGACACCACGTCGGTCAGCCCGCCTCCCCTGCCGCCGACCAGCCCGGCCAGCATGCCCAGCCCCAGGGCGATCAGCAGGTTGAAGAGGGTGAACATCCAGTATTCCTTGCGCGGCGAGCGCCCCTTGAACTCGGCGAACTTCCGGAAAGCCAGCAGATACCACTCCATCCTGTCACCTCACGCGTGAAAACGGGCGGATTGCCCCTGAACGACGATAGCATGCGCCGCGCCGCCGGTGCTCGCTCCGGGCGCGGCCAGCCCCTTCACAGCGGGCGGCAAGCAGACTACCTTCCGGGTTTGCCCGCCGCCTCGCCCCCATGCCGCCGTATCTCCGCGCCCTCGCCTCCCGCAACTACCGCATCTACTTCGCCGGCCAGCTGGTGT
>NZ_CALAYQ010000176.1:0-17805 GCF_937894855.1 uncultured Zoogloea sp. | reverse complement strand
TCAGCGGAATCAAGGTCATGGTCATCGATGACAGCAACACCATCCGCCGCAGCGCAGAGATCTTCCTCGCCCAGGCCGGCTGTCAGGTCGTGCTCGCCGAGGACGGCTTCGATGCACTCGCCAAGATCACCGACCACGCGCCCGACCTGATCTTCGTCGACATCATGATGCCGCGCCTCGACGGCTACCAGACCTGCGCCCTCATCAAGAAGAATCCCCGCCTCAAGGCCACACCGGTCATCATGCTGTCCTCCAAGGACGGTCTCTTCGACCGCGCCCGCGGCCGCCTCGCCGGTTCCGACGAATACCTCACCAAGCCCTTCACCAAGGAAAGCCTGCTGCGTTCGGTTGCCAGCCACACGCAGTCACGCCAGCTTTCCGCCCTCGACTGAACCCACGAGACGCTGCGCCCATGCCGATCAAGAAAATCCTCGTCGTCGACGACTCCCCGACGGAACGGCTCGCCCTGTCGGAAGTCCTCGTCAAGAATGGCTACCAGGTCGTGACCGCCGACAGCGGCGACGAAGCCGTCATCAAGAGCAAGACCGAACACCCCGACCTCATCCTGATGGACGTGGTCATGCCCGGCACCAACGGCTACCAGGCCACCCGCACCATCGTGCGCGACGAGGCCACCCGTGACATCCCGGTGATCATCTGCACGAGCAAGGGCCTCGAGACCGACAAGATCTGGGGCATGCGCCAGGGCGCGTTCGACTACATGGTCAAGCCCCTCGACCACGCGGCCCTGCTCGACAAGATCCGCGCCTTCAGCTGAGAAACCCCATGGCGAAGCGGATCAGCCTCCACGAATTCCAGGCCGGCCTCGCGCGGCGACTGGCCGACGCCAAGGACAGCCGGGCATCGGCCCTGCTCGGCGTCCAGGCCGGCAAGCGCAACTGGCTCATCGACCTCACCGAGGCCGGAGAAATCCTGGCCGTCCCCCCTCTTGCAACGGTTCCCCTCGCCGAGCACTGGTTTCGCGGGCTCGCCAGCGTGCGGGGCAACCTGTTCGGCGTCGTCGATTTCGCAGCCTTTCACGGCGACGCGCCGATCGCGCCGGTGGGTCAATCCCGGCTGCTGCTGATCGGGGTTCGCCACAGCCTCAACTGTGCGCTGCTCGTGACACGGGCCCTGGGCCTTCGGGCCGTCGAGGATTTCGAACCCCTCGCCACACCGCCCGACCCGGACCAGCCATGGATCGGCGATCAGGTTCAGGATGCCCACGGCACCCACTGGACCCGCCTCAAGGTTTCCGAACTACTGAATCACGCGCGTTTTCTCGACGCCGCCCAATCGTGACCAAACAATCTGGAGGAGCAGCGGGTCGCACCCGCTGAAGGAAGAAAAAAATGGCATTCAAGCTACCGGGACTGTCGCTGGGCGGCAACAAGGCCGCCACGACCAATGTGGACACGATCATCGACACCAGCGACGGGGCGCAAACCAGCGCACTCCCCTTCCTTGCGGGCAAGAGCGCATCCGAGCAGCTGCGTACCCTGCGCGTCCCGTTCCTGATCTTTGCCGTCCTGACCGCCGCGCTGGTCATCTACCAGATCCGGGTCAGCAGCTTCGGTACCGCCTATGTCACGGCCGCCGGCCAGATGCGAACCCTCTCCCAGCAGATCGCCAAGGCCAGTCAGCTCGCCCTGCAGGGTGACACCAACGCCTTCGGCGAACTCAAGCAGAGCCGCGAACAGTTCAACGCCCTGCACGGTGCCGTCACCGACGGCGGCGATGTCAACGGCACCGGCGTGCCCGGCGGCAGCAGCGCCGTCACCGCCGAGCTCGAAGCCGTCACCACCCTCTGGAAGAAGACCGACGCCGACGCCGAGAAGCTCCTGAAGGAAGAAAAGAAGCTCACCGACCTGGGCAAGGCCGTTGCCACCATCAACAACAAGAACCCCCAGCTCCTCGAACTCTCCGAACAGGTCGCCACGCTCAAGCTGCAGGGCGGTGCCGCCGTACGCGAGATCGCCACCGCCAACCAGGTGGTGATGCTCACCCAGCGGATCGCCAAGAACGCCAACGCGCTCCTGATCGCCAACGCCATCGACCCTGAAGTCGCCTTCCTCCTCGGCAAGGACACCAACACCTTCCGCGAGCAGATCGAGCAGCTCCAGAAGATGACCGCCGACGGCACCGACGCCAAGGCCAAGCTCGCCGAACTCGAAACCGTCGGCAAGGACAACCTCTCCGCCGTCCAGACCATCCTCGGCAGCATCCAGCTCCTCGTGAAGGCCAAGGAAGCCGGCAGCCACATCTTCAAGGATTCCGGCCCGCTCCTCGAAAAGACCTCCGAACTGGCCGAAGGCTACTCCAACGCCTACACCGGCTTCTTCACCTGGGTCTCCCTGTCGATCATCGTCTGCGCCCTGCTCGCCCTGGCCTGCCTGGCCCTGATGGCCAAGACCTACAACGACGACATCGCCCGCCGCCGCGCCGCCTCCGAACAGCTCCGGGAAGCCGCCGAAACCGAGCGTAACGGCACCCAGCAGGCCATTCTGCGACTGATGAACGAGATGGGCGACCTCGCCGACGGCGACTTGACCGTCCGCGCCACCGTCACCGAAGACATCACCGGCGCCATCGCCGACTCGGTCAACTACACCATTGAAGAACTCTCCGTGCTGGTGCGCCGGATCAACGACGCCGCCATCCGCGTGACCACCGCCACCGAATCCGCCCAGCGCACCTCCGACGAGCTGCTCTCCGCCACCGAACGTCAGGCCCAGGAACTGCGCCTCGCCGGTGAAACCGCCCAGAGCATGGCCAGCTCCATGAGCGCGGCTTCCGAAGATGCCCTGCAGTCCGCCCAGGTGGCCCGCCGCTCCCTCGAAGCCGCCCAGAAGGGCGCCGCCGCGGTGGAGGACACCATCAAGGGCATGAACGACATCCGCGAGAAGATCCAGGAGACCTCCAAGCGCATCAAGCGCCTCGGCGAATCCTCCCAGGAGATCGGCGAAATCGTGGAACTCATCTCCGACATTACCGAACAGACCAACGTCCTCGCCCTCAACGCCGCCATCCAGGCCGCCTCCGCCGGTGAAGCCGGCCGTGGCTTCTCGGTGGTTGCCGAAGAAGTGCAGCGCCTCGCCGAACGTTCCGCCGAGGCCACCAAGCAGATCGGCGCGATCGTGAAGACCATTCAGACCGACACCGGCGACGCCGTGGCGGCAATGGAAAACGCCACCCGCGACGTGGTCGACGGCGCCCGCCTGTCCGAAACCGCCGGCCAGGAACTCGCCGAGATCGAACGCGTGTCCGCCGAAACCGCCGAGCTCATCGAACGCATCTCGGTCAGTACCGAAGTCCAGGCCAAGGCCGCAACCCAGGTGGCCGAGAAGATGCGCGGCATTCTGGCGATCACCGACCGCACCACCACCGGCACCCAGCAGACCGCCGTGTCGATCGGCGAACTGGCGGATCTCGCAGTTGAACTCAAGGGTTCGGTCTCCGGCTTCAAGGTCTGACCCGCACACCCCGACCAGGAACGGAATCCGTCCCCCACGTACCGATGAGCTCAGCACATGAACTCGACCTGGGTCCGCTGACCTGGGTCAAAGGCGAAATCGACCTGGCCCTCGAAAGGGCCCTGGGCGCGCTCGCCGAGGCCGGCAACGCACCAGACCGTCCTGGTCGCATCAAGTTCGCCCAGACCCACCTGCACCAGGCCCACGGCGCCCTGTCCATCGTGGGCCTCGACGGCCTGACCCAGTTCTCCGAACAGCTCGACCGGCTGCTCGGCGAAATGGCGTCCACCCAGGTGCCTGCCACGCCTGACACCATCCGTCTGGCGACCCGCTGCATCGCAGCCATCGGCAACTATCTCGACGAGCTCACCCGTGGCCAGCCCGACCAGGCCCTGCGCCTGTTCAGCCTGTACGGCGAACTCGCCCACGCCCGCGGCCAGGACGCCCCCACCGCCGGCGAGCTGTTCTTCCCCGATCTGACCCTGCGCCCGGCCTTCCCGGCCGCCACCGAAGGCGGCGACGACCCCAAGCGCCTGCGCGCACTGCGCGGCCGCTTCGAACGGGGCCTGCTCAAGTGGTTCCGCAACGCCGACGATACCGCCGGCCCGCAGGAGATGCGCGAATCCGTCGCCGGCATCGAAAGCCTCCAGGCCGTGCCCGCGTCCCGCGCCTTCTGGGCCGCCGCCACCGCCTTCTTCGACGCCCTCGGCCAGGGCGCCCTGCCCGCCGACGCCGCCACCAAGCGCCTGTGCGGCCGGATCGACGCCCAGATGCGTCGCGTCATGGAAGGCTCCAGCATCGTCGCCGAGCGCCTGATGCGCGACGTGCTCTACCACGTCGCCACCACCTCGGCCCACTCGCCGGCCATCGACAGCATCCGCGGCACCTACCAGCTGCAGGACCTGATCCCCGACGCCGACCGGCCGATCCGCGACACGCCCATCGCCCCGATCCTGCGCAAGCTGCGCGAAGCACTCTCCGATGCCCGCGAAGCCTGGGACCAGTTCTCCAAGGGCGGCGCCATCGGCCTGCCGCGCTTCCAGGACACCATCGCTCCGATCATCGACCAGGCCCGCACCGTGGGCCAGCCCGAAGTCGCCGACCTCGCCGCCGCCCTGGGCGAGCTCGCCCGCTGGCTGCGCCAGGACCCCCTGCGCCTCACCGACGCCCTGTCGATGGACGTCGCCACCGCGATGCTGCTCCTCGACACCCGGCTCGACGCCCATGCCCGCGCCGACAACCGGGAAGACGTGCAGATCGACGCCATCCTCGAGCGCCTGCGCGCCCATCAGCGTGGCGAGAAGCTCGCCCCGATGGCCATCTCCGAGCCCGACGCCCAGGCCCGCCAGGTCAATCGCCAGCTCGCCCACGAGATCCTCACCAGCCTCAACGAAGTCGAGACGAGCCTCGACGGCTTCTTCCGCTCGCCGGGCAACACTGACATCCTCGCCACCGTCCGCGCGCCCCTCAAGCAGGTCGAGGGCGCCCTCTCGGTGATGAACGACGACGGCGCCGTGCGTCTTGTTCAGGACGCCGCCGCGCGCATCGCCGCGCTGCCCTCCGAAGCCGGCGACAACACCCGCGCCTTCGAAGAGATCGCCCACCGCCTGTCGGCCCTCGGCGTCTACATCGAAGCCCTCCAGCACGGCCCCGCCGACCTCGCCCGCATCCTGCGCCCCGACGACGTGCCCGACGTGGCCGACAGCGTCGAAGCCGAGCTCGCCCAGCAGAAGCGTGAAGCCGCCGCCCTCACCGCCGCCCTCAAGGACAACCCGGACGACATCGGCCTGCGCACCGAGCTCCAGCTCAACCTCGAGAGCCTGCGCCAGGACGCCTCCCTCACTGCCGACCTCGAACTCGAAAAGCAGGCCCGCCAGGCCCTCACGATGCTAGACGCCGGCGAGCTGTTCAGCGCCCCCGCACCGATCGCCGCAGCCCCCGCCGCGCCAGCCCTGTCCGCCGAAGCCACCCGTCTCCTCGACGCCAGCGAAGAGGAAATCGACGCCAAACTCCTGTCGATCTTCATCGAAGAGGCCATCGAAGTCCGCAGCACCATCGCCCGCAAGATCGTCGAACTGCGCGAGCGTCCCCGCGACGTGGAGGTGCTCACAACCATCCGCCGCAGCTTCCACACCCTCAAGGGCAGCGGCCGGATGGTCGGCCTCAAGGACTTCGGCGAAGCCGCGTGGAGCATGGAGCAGACGCTCAACCACTGGCTGCGCCTCGAACTGCCCGTCAACGCCGAGCTCCACACGCTCATCGATGACGCCCACGCGGCCTTCTCCGCCTGGATCGACCAGCTCAATGCCGGCGCCGGCACCCACAAGGACGTCAGCCAGCTGCTCGCCGACGCCGAGCGCCTGCGCTCCGAGGCCCCCGCCGAGGCACCCGCCCGGGTCACACCCGCGCCTGCCGCCCCCGCCACGCCCCCGAGCGCAGCCGGCGACACCGAAGAGATGGATCTGGAATCCACGATCATCGTGCCGGATGCCAGCTTCACCGAAACCGACATCGGCACGCCAATGGCCCTCCATCACGAGGCCCCCGACGCACCGCCGCTGATCGAACTGCAGTTCCCCGACCTGAGCTTCGTCGAACCCGAAGCCGAGCCCGCCCCCGCGGCCCCGGCCCCGGCCGACGACTTCAGCCTCGACTTCGACCTGCCCACCGACCTCCCCGTCGAAGCGCCCGCAGCCGAAACGGCCCCGCCGACGCTCATCGAAGCCCCGCTTCCCCTCGAAGACCTGGCCCTCGAAGACGAGCCCGAAGCCCTGCCAGCGCTGCCCGACAGCATCCAGACCGTCGAGGAAGCCCTCGCCGATCTCGAAGAGAGCATCGAGCTGCCCGACACCTTCGAAGCCGTCGAAGCCCTGCCAGTCGAAGCCATCGACGCTCCGACCATCGAGATCCCGACCCTCGACGAAACGCCCACCTTCGATCTGCCCGTCACCGACGAACCGCTGGAACCCCTTGAGCCGCTCGAAACGGTGGAAGTCGAGGCCGCCGGCATCGAAGCCGAGCTCGAAACCGAAGAAGCCATCAACATCGAAGAGATCGACGCCGAAAACGTGGCCGACGACGACATCAGCCAGGACGAAGTGCGCCTGGGCGATGTCGTGCTGTCCCGCCCGCTGTTCGACCTCTACCTCGTCGAAGCCCGCCAGCACGTGGCCACCCTGCGCCACGAGCTCGCCCGGCTGTCGGTCAACCCGAGCCTCGTTCCGCCCCAGTCGGCGATCCGGGCCGCCCACACCCTGTCCGGCATCTCCGGCACCGCCCGCTTCGTCGCGCCCCAGGCGCTCGCCAAGGCCCTTGAGCTGGCCGAACAGCGCCTGTCCGACCACGACCGCGCGCCCACGGCCGACCAGACCATCCTGCTCAACAGCGCCGCCACCGCCCTCGAAGGCATGCTGGTTCAGCTCTCGGCCCGCAGCCTGCCCCAGCCGGCACCAGAGCTCGTCGAACAGCTCGACGGTATCCTCGCCTCGCATCTGGCCGAAGTCATCAGCCTGCGCCCCGAAGCACCGCCGGCCCTGGTGACCACGCCGATCAATCCGGTGCCTGCAGCGCCGCGTCCAGCCGAACCCACCGCCGCGGCACCGCAACTGCGCGACGAGCTCGACACCGATCTGCTGCCGATCTTCCTCGACGAAGGTAACGAACTCCTCGACCAGCTCGACGTCGCCGTCCACAACTGGCGCGGCAACCCGACCGACACCACCAACGCCGCCGGCATCGCCCGTCTGCTGCACACCCTCAAGGGCAGCGCGCGGATGGTCGGCGCGATGAGCCTCGGCCAGAGCCTGCACGATCTCGAAACCCGCCTTGAGCGTGTGCGCGGCCAGAACGCCGCCGAATCCGGCATCCTCGACGAGCTCGAAACCGCCCTCGACCAGACCCGCCAGGCCCTCGACACCCTCGGCAACCCCGAGGCCGCCGCGCCGGCGCCCGAGCCCGTCCAGCCGGCAAGCCCCGTCGCCACCCACATCGATCTGGACGACACCGCCCCGGCCCAGCCTGGCGAACTCGCCGCCCAGGCCGCCCGCACCATGCTGCGGGTCGAAGCCAGCCGCATCGACCAGTTCGTGAACGAAGCCGGCGAAATCTCCATCGCCCGCACCCGGATCGAAGGCGAACTGCGCACCCTGCGCCGCTCGCTGCTCGACCTCACCGAAAACGTCATCCGCCTGCGCAACCAGCTGCGCGAAGTCGAAATCCAGGCCGACACCCAGATGCAGTCCCGCCTGTCCCAGGTCGAGACCCATCACACCGAGTTCGACCCCCTGGAGATGGACCGCTACACCCGCCTCCAGGAACTCACCCGGATGATGGCGGAGAGCGTCGGCGACGTGACCACCGTCCAGCAGAACCTCCTAAAGAACCTCGACGGCGCCGAATCGGCCCTCCACGCCCAGTCGCGGATGGCCCGCGAGCTTCAGCAGTCGCTGATGTACGTGCGGATGGTGCCCTTCGACAGTCTCGCCGAGCGTCTCTATCGCCTCGTCCGCCAGACCGCCAAGGAGCTCGGTCGTCGCGCCAACCTCGACATCATCGGCGGCCAGATCGAAATCGACCGCAGCGTGCTCGAGGCCATGACCGGCCCCCTCGGCCACCTGGTCCGCAACGCCGTCGCCCATGGCATCGAGCCGCCCGACGTGCGCCGCGCCGCCGGCAAGCCCGAGATCGGCCAGATCACCCTGCGCGTCGCCCACGAAGGCAACGACGTGGTGATCGAATTCCGCGACGACGGCGCCGGCCTCGACTTCGCCCGCATCCGCACCCACGCCCTCGAAACCGGGCTGATCGAAGCGGGCGAGGAAACCGACGACAAGCGCCTCACCAACCTGATCTTCGTGCCCGGCTTCACCACCGCCAGCCTGTCCAGTCTTGCCGGCCGTGGCGTCGGCATGGACGTGGTGAAGAGCGAGACCGCCGCCGTCGGCGGCCGCATCAGCGTCGCCACCGAAGCCGGCCAGGGCACCACCTTCCGCATCCACCTGCCGCTCACCCTCGCCGTCACCCAGGCGCTGCTGGTGCGCGCGGGCGGCCGTACGCTGGCGATTCCGTCGTCGATGGTGGCCCAGGTGCTCGAACTCAAGCCCAAGGCCCTCGAAGAGGTTCGCGCCAAGCGGGGCACCGAATGGCTCGGCGAGCACTTCAGCTACCGCTACCTGCCGCGTCTCCTGGGCGATAACGAATCCCAGCCCCAGCTCGACCGCTTCAACTGGGTGCTGCTGCTCCGGGCCGGCTCCGAAACCCTCGCCCTCCACGTGGATGCCCTGCGCGGCAACCAGGAAGTCGTCGTCAAGAACGCCGGGCCGCAGTACGCCCGGATGGTCGGCTACTCCGGCGCCACGGTGCTTGGCGACGGCGAGATCGTGCTGATCCTCAACCCTGTCGCGCTGGCCGGCCGCGCCCACGCCAGCGCCGAGGACGTCCTGCCGGCCACCAGCCGCAGCAGCCTCACCCCGGCCCAGCCGACGGTGATGGTGGTGGATGACTCCCTCACCGTGCGCAAGATCACCGGCCGCCTGCTCGAACGGGAAGGCTACCGGGTCATCACCGCCAAGGACGGCGTCGACGCGCTGGAGCAGCTCCTCACCGCCAGCCCCGACGTCATCATCGCCGACATCGAGATGCCCCGGATGGACGGCTTCGACCTCACCCGCAACATCCGCGCCGACGCCCGCCTGAAGGCCGTGCCGATCATCATGATCACCTCCCGCACGGCCGAAAAGCACAAGCGCTATGCGGAAGAGATCGGCGTCAACCACTACCTGGGCAAGCCCTACGACGAGGACGTGCTGCTGCAGCTGATCCGGGATTTCGTCACCAACGCCACACTCTGACCCGGACTAAAGCGCCGCTTTCGTCCGGGGCGGGCCCCGGCTTGGCTATAATCGGTCGTTTCCCCTGCGCGACCGCCCCATGAACCTGCTCTTCGAAGAGGATGGTGCCTTCAAGACCGGCACCATCCTGACCGACAACGACGCCTCCCTGCAGGTGGAAACACCCCACGGCAAGCGCCTCAAGCTGAAGAGCAACCACGTGCTGATGCGTTTCGCGCAGCCGGGTGCGGGCGATCTGCTCGACCGCGCCGAAACCGAGGCCGAGGGCCTCGACACCGAATTCCTGTGGGAAGTCTGCGGCGACGACGAGTTCGGTTTTGCCGAGTTCGCCCGCGAATACTTCGGCCACGAGCCCAGCCCCGTCGAATCCGCCGCCGTGCTGCTGCGCCTGCACGCCGCGCCGATCTACTTCCACCGCAAGGGCCGCGGCCGCTTCCGCAAGGCGCCGGCCGAGATCCTCCAGGCCGCCCTCGCCGGCCTCGAGAAGAAGCGCCAGCAGGCCGCCGCCGTCGAGCGTATGCGCGACGAACTCCTCGCCGGCCAGTTGCCCGAAGAGCTCAAGCCGCTGGTGCGTCAGCTGCTCTACAAGCCCGACCGCAACCGTCTGGAAACCAAGGCCCTCGAAGCCGCCTGTGCCGAAAGCGGCAAATCGCCGGCCCGGCTGCTGCTCGCCTGCGGCGCGCTGGCCTCGTCCCACGAGCTGCACTTCGATCGCTTCCTGTTCGAGTACTTCCCTGCGGGCACCGACTTCCCGGCCTTCGAGCCGCCGGTCGCGCCGGCCGACCTGCCGCTCGCCGACGTGCGCGCCTTCTCCATCGACGACGCCGCCACCACCGAGATCGACGACGCCTTCTCGGTCACCCCGGTCGATGGCGGCTGGCGCATCGGCATCCACATCGCCGCGCCGGGCCTCGGCTTCGGCCGTGATTCCAGCCTCGACGCCATCGCCCGCGAGCGCCTGTCGACGGTGTACATGCCCGGCAACAAGATCACCATGCTGCCCGATGCCATCGTCGAGGGCTTCACCCTGGGCGAAGGCCGCGACTGCCCGGCCCTGTCGCTCTACCTCGAAGTGAGCCGCGACCTGATCGTCACTGGCAACCACTCGCGCATCGAGCGCGTGCCGGTGGTCGCCAACCTGCGCCACCACGACATCGAGCCGGTCTTCAACGAGACCACCCTCGCCGAAGGCGGCCCGAACTTCCCCTGGAAGACCGAGCTCACCCTGCTGTGGGAGCTCGCCACCGTGCTCGAAGCCGGCCGCGGCAAGCCCGCCGCCAACCAGAACCTCGTCGATTTCAACTTCAGCGTCGACTGGTCCGAAACCACCGCCGACGGCCCCGGCCGCATCGAGATCGGCCGCCGCTCCCGCGGTTCTCCCCTCGACAAGCTGGTGGCCGAGCTGATGATCGCCGCCAACAGCACCTGGGGCAAAGCCCTCGCCGACGCCGGCATCCCGGCCCTGTATCGGGCCCAGACCGGCGGCAAGGTGCGCATGACCACCGCAGCCGCGCCCCACGAAGGCCTCGGCGTGGATTGCTACGCCTGGTCCAGTTCGCCCCTGCGGCGCTACGTGGATCTGGTCAATCAATGGCAGCTCATCGGCTGGCTCAGCGGCAGCACGCCGGCCTTCCCGCCCAAGTCGCCCGAGCTGATCGCCGCGATGCGCGACTTCGAGCTCACCTACGCCGCCTACGCCGAGTTCCAGCGCGGCATGGAACGCTACTGGTGCCTGCGCTGGCTGCGCCAGCAGGGCCACCCGGCCATGAGCGCCCGTGTGCTGCGCGAGAGCCTCGTCCGCCTCGAAGCCATCCCGCTGATCTTCAAGGTCCCGTCGATGCCCACCCTGCCGCCGGGCACCCGCGTGCAGCTTGCCATCGACAGCACCGACCTGATCGACGTGGACGTGCGCGCCACCTATCTCGAAACCCTCGCGCCGGCCGGCAGCGAGCCCATCGAGATCGACGACGAAGACCTGCCGGAGGCCGAGGCTGCGCCCTCAGCGCCGGAGGCCCCCGTCGCCACCACCGAGGCCCCGCCCGCCGCCTGAGTCCGCCATGCAGCCGCTCCAACGTCCGCCCGCCCCGTCGCCCTCCCCGACGCCCGCCCCCGGCCCTGCCGCCGGCGCGGGCGGCGCGTGGCCGACCTTCGCCGGGCGGTCGGCGCGCTATGCGCTCGAATGGGGCGTCGGCATCTCGCTGGCGATCCACGCCGTGCTGTTGTCAATCCACTTCGTGATGCCGGACCCGGCCAAGTTCAAGCGCAACGACAAGGGGCTGGAGGTCGTGCTGGTCAATTCCCGCCACGCCCAGCGCCCCGACACCGCCGACATCCTCGCCCAGACCAACCTCGACGCCGGCGGCAACTCCGACCAGAAGGCCCGTCCCGCCACCCCGCTGCCGCCCATGGAGCAGACCCGCGCCGGCGACAGCCTGATCGAAGCCCAGCGCCGCAGCGAACAGCAGCAGGCACCCCAGGTCCAGGCGATGACCACCAGGCAGGCCAAGGCCGCGCTCGCCGTCGATCCCCGCCACGCCAACCCAACCGAAGCCCCGCGCCAGGTGTCCGGCTACGACCTCCTCGACAGCTCCGCCGCGGTTGCCCGCATCGAGGCCCAGATCGACAAGGATCTGATGGACTACGCCTCGCGGCCGCGCAAGAAGTTCATCGGCGCCCGCGCCCACGAATACCGCTTCGCCCAGTACGCCGAGGACTGGCGCCAGAAGATCGAGCGCGTCGGCACGCTCAACTACCCCGATGCCGCCCGGGGCAAGCTCTACGGCAGCCTGCTGCTGTCGGTCACCATCCGCGCCGACGGCAATGTGGAGAGCGTCGAGATCCTCCGCTCCTCCGGCCACAAGCTCCTCGACGACGCCGCCCGCCGCATCGTGCAGCTCGCCGCGCCCTACGCCGCCTTCCCGCCGGACATCCGCAAGGACACCGACGTGATCGAGATCACCCGCACCTGGACATTCACCAACGCGGACATGCTGCAGACCTCCGCCCGCAAGGATTGACCCGATGGACCGTTACGCCGTGATCGGCAACCCGATCGGCCACAGCAAGTCGCCCCGCATCCACGCCGCCTTCGCCGCGCAGACCGGCCAGCAGCTCAGCTACGAGGCGCTGCTCGCCCCCCTCGACGGCTTTGCCGCCACCGTGCGCGAGTTTCAGGCCGCCGGCGGACGGGGGATGAACGTCACCGTCCCCTTCAAGCTCGAAGCCTTCGACCTGGCCGACCGGCTCACCCCCCGCGCCCAGGCCGCCGGCGCGGTGAACACCCTGGCCTTCGGCGCTGACGGCACCCTCGGCGACAACACCGACGGCGCCGGCATCCTGCGCGACATCACCGTCAATCTCGGCTTCGCCGTCGCCGGCCAGCGGGTGCTGCTCCTCGGCGCCGGCGGCGCGGCCCGCGGCACCGTGCTGCCGCTCCTCGACGCCCGCCCGGCCAGCCTCACCATTGCCAACCGCACCGCATCCAAGGCCGCCGAGCTGGCCGACGAGTTCGCCACCGCCGGCACGGTCGCGCCCACCGGCAGCGGCCTCGCCCAGCTTGCCGGCCAGCAGTTCGACCTGGTCATCAACGCCACCAGCGCCAGCCTGTCGGACGCCGCGCCCGATCTGCCCGCCGGCCTCTACGCCCCCGGCAGCCTCGCCTACGACATGATGTACGGCAAGGGCGAGACGCCCTTCCTCGCCGCCGCGCGCGCCCAAGGCGCCGCTCGCCGCGCCGACGGCCTGGGGATGCTCGTCGAACAGGCCGCCGAGAGCTTCTTCCTGTGGCGCGGCGTGCGCCCCGAGTCTGCACCCGTGCTCGCCGACCTGCGCGCCAGCCTCTGAGCCCGCCCGCCATGGCCCGAGTCTGGCACTGGACACGGCGCGCCCTCGTGGCGCTGGTGCTGCTGTTCGTCGCCTATCAGGTCTGGCTGCTCGGCCACGTGCTGTGGTGGAAGTGGAACCCGCCCTCCGGCACCAGCTTCATGAGCCTGCGCCTGGACGAGCTCGCCGCCGACAAGCCCGACGCCGAGCTCCACTACCGCTGGGTGCCCTACGAGCGCATCTCGATCCACCTCAAGCGCGCCGTGGTGGCCGCCGAGGACGACAAGTTCGTCGATCACGAAGGCTTCGACTGGGAAGGCATCCAGAAGGCCATCGAGAAGAACCAGAAGAAGGGCAAGCCCGTCGCCGGCGGCTCGACGATCAGCCAGCAGCTCGCCAAGAACCTCTTCCTCAGCCCCGCCCGCAGCTACTTCCGCAAGCTCGAGGAGGCCATCATCACGGTGATGATCGAGACTTTGTGGGACAAGCGGCGCATCCTCGAGGTCTATCTCAACGTGGTCGAATGGGGCAACGGCATCTTCGGCTGCGAGGCCGCAGCCCAGCGCTACTTCCGCATTCCCGCCGCCCAGCTGGCGCCCAACCAGGCCGCCCGGATGGCCGTGATGCTCCCCAATCCGCGCAAGTACGAGAAGAATTTCAGCCCCCGCCTGGCCGCCCACGCGGCCCGCATCCAGGGGCGCATGCAGTACTCCGACGTGCCCTGAAAGGCGCCGCCGCGCCCTCCTTGCGGAACTTGAGCCCCTGCCCGACGTCCCGCCCTTCGGGTAGAATGTCGCGTTTTCCCAAGCACCGCCTCCCCCGATGCAATTCGCCGGATTCACCTTGCGAAACAATCTGTTCGTTGCGCCCATGGCTGGCGTGACGGACCGTCCTTTCCGCCAGCTCTGCAAGAAGATGGGGGCCGGGCTCGCCGTCTCCGAGATGGTCACGTCCAACTCCCTGCTGTACGGCAGCGCCAAGACCCAGCGCCGTGCCAACCACGACGGCGAGGCCGATCCGATCTCCGTGCAGATCGCCGGCGCCGATCCGGCCATGATGGCCGAGGCCGCCCGCCATAACGTCGACCGTGGCGCCCAGATCATCGACATCAACATGGGCTGCCCGGCCAAGAAGGTCTGCAACGTGATGGCCGGCTCCGCGTTGATGCAGGACGAGCCGCTGGTCGCCCGCATCCTCGAAGCCGTCGTCGGTGCTGCCGGCAACACCCCGGTCACCCTCAAGTTCCGCACCGGCTGGAACAAGGCCAATAAAAACGCCGCCACCATCGCGCGCATCGCCGAAGAGTCCGGCATCCAGCTGATCGCCATCCACGGCCGCACCCGCGCCTGCCAGTACACCGGCGACGCCGAGTACGACACCATCGCCGACGTCAAGACCCGCGTGCGCATCCCGCTGATCGCCAACGGCGACATCACCACGCCGCAAAAGGCCAAGTTCGTGCTGGATTACACCGGCGCCGACGGCGTGATGATCGGCCGCGCCGCCCAGGGCCGCCCGTGGATCTTCCGCGAGATCGAACACTTCCTGAAGACCGGCGAGGAGCTTCCGCCCCCGCTCGTCTCCGAAATCCTCCAGGTGTGCAAGGATCACCTCGCCGACCTCTACGCCTTCTACGGCGAGGACACCGGCGTCAAGGTCGCCCGCAAGCACATCAGCTGGTACACCAAGGGTCTGGTCGGGTCGGCGCAGTTCCGCCGCACCATGAACACCCTGCCTACCGTACAAGAACAGATTGCCGCCATTGACGAGTTCTTCGGCCGGCTCGCCGACAGAGACAGCCGCCTGGTTTATACCGAAGAAGAATTCCCTCAGGAGCTTGCAGCATGAGCAGCACCAGCAATGACATCGCGGAATCTGTCTGCCGCGCCCTCGACACCTACTTTCGCGATCTCGACGGCGAGAAGCCCAACGCCCTCTACGAGATGGTGATCAAGAACGTCGAACGCCCGATGCTCGAGTTCGTCCTCAAGCAGGCCGGCGGCAACCAGACCCTCTGCGCAGAGATGCTCGGCATCAACCGCAACACCCTGCGGCGCAAGCTGTCCGAGCACGAACTCCTGTAATCGCCTTTCCGTCATTTTCGAGCCGCATCCTCCGCGGCCATCCAGAGAACACCCCATGAAAGTCACCCAAGCCCTGCTCAGCGTCTCCGACAAGACCGGCGTCATCGAATTCGCCCGCGAACTGTCCGCTCTCGGCATCAAGCTGCTGTCCACCGGCGGCACCGCCAAGTCCCTGCGCGATGCCGGCCTGCCGGTCACCGACGTGTCCGACTACACCGGCTTCCCCGAGATGCTCGACGGCCGCGTCAAAACGCTGCACCCGAAGGTCCACGGCGGCATCCTCGCCCGTCGCGACCTGCCCGAGCACCTGGCCAAGCTCGAAGAGCACAGCATCCCGCGCATCGACCTCGTGGTGGTGAACCTCTACCCGTTCCAGGCCACCGTCGCCAAGCCCGACTGCAGCCTCGAAGACGCCATCGAGAACATCGACATCGGCGGCCCGACCATGGTCCGCGCCGCGGCCAAGAACCACGGCAATGAAGCCGGCGGCGTCGGCATCGTGACCGACCCGGCCGACTACGCCGGCATCGTCGCCGAGCTCAAGGCCAACGGCGGCGCGCTCAGCTACAAGACCCGCTTCGACCTCGCCCGCAAGGCCTTCACCCACACCGCCCGCTACGACTCGGCGATCTCCAACCACCTCACGGCCCTCGCCGACGACGGCAGCAAGATGGCCTACCCGGAGCGCTTCCAGCTGGCCTTCGACAAGGTGCAGGATCTGCGCTACGGCGAGAACCCCCACCAGACCGCCGCCTTCTACCGCGAATCCGAGCCTCAGGCAGGCGCCATCGCCGCCTACACCCAGCTGCAGGGCAAGGAGCTGTCGTACAACAACATCGCCGACTCCGACGCCGCCTGGGAATGCGTCAAGGCCTTCGACGGCGTGGCCTGCGTGATCGTCAAGCACGCCAACCCGTGCGGCGTGGCCGTCGCCGCCAGCCCGCTGGAAGCCTACAAGAAGGCCTTCTCCACCGATCCCACCTCCGCCTTCGGCGGCATCATCGCCTTCAACACCACCGTTGACCGCGCCGCAGCCGAAGCCGTCAGCGCCCAGTTCCTCGAAGTGCTGATCGCCCCCGCCTACACCGACGAAGCCCTCGAGCTCCTCAAGGCCAAGCAGAACGTCCGCGTGCTGGTCAATCCGCTGGGCGCCGTCAAGCAGCCCGACTACAAGCGCGTCGGCGGCGGCCTGCTGGTGCAGAGCGCCGACTTCGCCCCGATCACCGCGGCGGATCTGAAGGTCGTCACCAAGCGCGCGCCCACCGAGCAGGAGCTCGGCGACCTGCTGTTCGCCTGGCGCGTGGCCAAGTACGTCAAGTCCAACGCCATCGTCTACTGCAAGGATGGCATGACCATCGGCGTCGGCGCCGGGCAGATGAGCCGCGTGGATTCCGCCCGCATCGCCAAGATCAAGGCCGAGAACGCCGGCCTCGTGATCCCCGGCTGCGTGGTCGCGTCGGATGCCTTCTTCCCGTTCCGTGACGGCCTCGACGTGCTGGCCCAGGCCGGCGCCACCGCCGTCATCCAGCCGGGTGGCTCGGTGCGTGACGCCGAAGTGATCGCCGCGGCCGACGAGCAGGGCATCGCGATGGTCCTCACCGGCTTCCGCCACTTCCGTCACTGATCCGGGCACACCCATGAAGATCCTCGTCATCGGCTCCGGCGGACGCGAACACGCGCTGGCCTGGAAGCTCTCCCGCTCGCCGCGCGTGCAGAAGGTGCTGGTCGCCCCGGGCAACCCCGGCACCGCCCGTGAGCCCGGCATCGAGAACGTCGCCGTCACCGCGATCCCCGAGCTCATCGAGCTCGCCCGTCGCGAGCAGATCGCCCTCACCGTCGTCGGCCCCGAGGCACCGCTGGCCGCCGGCGTGGTGGATGCCTTCCGCGCCGCCGGGCTGCCGATCTTCGGGCCGACCAAACTGGCTGCCCAGCTCGAAAGCTCCAAGGACTTCGCCAAGCAGTTCCTGATCCGCCACAAGATCCCGACGGCCAAGTACCAGACGTTTGCCGACTCCGCCGCTGCCCACGCCTACGTGGACGCCGAAGGTGCGCCGATCGTCATCAAGGCCGACGGCCTGGCTGCCGGCAAGGGCGTCGTGGTGGCGATGACCACGGACGAAGCCCACGAAGCCATCGACGCCATGCTCACCCACAACACGCTGGGCGTGCAGTACGACGAGCGCGGCCCGCGGGTGGTGATCGAGGAATTCATGGACGGCGAGGAAGCCAGCTTCATCGTGATGGCCGACGGCCGCCACGCCCTGCCGCTGGCCACCTCCCAGGATCACAAGCGCCTGCGTGACGCCGACCAGGGCCCCAACACCGGCGGCATGGGTGCCTACTCGCCCGCCCCGGTGGTCACGCCCGAAGTCCACGCCCGCGCCATGCGCGAGATCATCATGCCGACCCTCGTCGGCATGGCCGCCGAAGGGCTGCCCTACACCGGCTTCCTGTACGCTGGCCTGATGATCGACGCCAAGGGCGCGCCCCGCGTCGTCGAGTTCAACTGCCGCATGGGCGACCCGGAAACCCAGCCGATCATGATGCGGCTCAAGACCGATCTGGTCGATCTCGTCG
>NZ_CALAYQ010000175.1:0-12649 GCF_937894855.1 uncultured Zoogloea sp. | reverse complement strand
GACTCACCATTCAACACCCCCTCAGGCAAAATGCCTCAGGGGGTGTTACGCTTTGAAATACCCAAATCACTACGGGTCGGAACGAGCCTTGCGAGAAAGTCGCAACAGGACGCCGGCACGGCAGCCGACGGATTTCTGGCTCTGATGGGCGTTAGCCGTCCGGTACTCGCTATCCAGTCAAGCGCTCTCCTATTGTCAGCCTCCTCGGCGGATGCGGCTCGGCGTTGTTATATAGTGTTCGCGATGGTTGCCGCGAGCTTAGTGGCGACCATATTGCCGTTCTCCTTGTGTGCATTGAAGCTGGATAGCCTGGACGAGAAATGAGTTTGCGGATTGCGATCAATGGATATGGACGCATCGGGCGTTGCTTTCTGAGAGCGTTGATGGTGTCGCCGCTGCGTGAACACTTTTCGGTAGTGGCGATCAATGAGCCGGCCGACCTGGAAAGCATGGCGTATCTAACGCGTTTCGATTCCACCCACGGGTGTTTCCCAGGGGAGGTTGAGGTGGCCGGGGAGGCGCTGCGCATCAATGGCGTCGATATCCCGGTCTTCCACGCCAGCACGCCGGACGGTGTGGATTGGCGCTCGCTCGGCGTGGATCTGCTGGTGGAGGCTTCGGGGCGCTACGCCCACCGCCACGAGCTCGAGGCATTTCTTGAGGCCGGTTGCCGGCACCTGCTGTTGTCCCACCCCGGGCACAGCGCGACCGATGTGGACAAGACCATCGTCTTTGGTCACAACGAAGGACTGATCGTCGGCGATGAGCGAATCGTGTCGGCGGCGTCGTGCACCACCAATGCCATCGTGCCGGTGCTGGCGCTGCTGGACGAAGCATACGGGATCGACCACGCGTTGATGACGACGTTGCATTCGGTGATGAACGACCAGCCGCTCATCGATGGTTATCACCACGCCGACCTGCATCGCACGCGCTCCGCGATGCAATCGATGATTCCGGTTTCCACCGGCCTCGCGCGTGGTGTGGTGCGTCTGCTGCCGGATCTGGCCGGGCGCGTCGAGACGAAGGCGATCCGCGTGCCGGTGGTCAATGTGTCGGCGATCGACCTGGTGGTGACGCTGCAGCGTCCCGCCTGCGTTGGTGACGTGAACGCGCTGCTGCGTTCAGCCGCTGCCGGGAAGGAGTCCGGCCGGATGGCTTATACCGCCGAGCCCCATGCGTCGATCGATTTCAACCACAGCCCCCACTCGGCCATCATCGACGGTGGTCAGACCCAGATGAGCGGCGCCCATCTGCTCAACCTGCTGGTGTGGTTCGACAACGAGTGGGGCTTTGCCAACCGCATGCTGGATGTGGCGGCGTGCTGGGCCGGGCGGATGTCGGCCCGGCGGACCGGCGGCTAGACTCGCCGCCGGAGTGGGCCGAACAGGGTTCGGCGCTTACAGGGCGTAAGGCCGGTGCAGCCAGTTGCGGACGATTTCCACATCCCGCTGGGGCAGGTAGGCAAAGCCGGCGATGGTGTCTTCGATCACCACCTGGGCGACCCAGTGAGGAACCGCCTTGGTGCCCAGCATGTGGAAGTACCAGGCCATCGGGTAGCCGATCTCCCGGTCGAAGTGCGTCAGCGCCTCGTTGAGGGCCAGGCCGCTGGTGCCGGGCGCTGCATCGAATTCCGGCGGCGTGCCGGCGAGTGTCGCAATGGGTTGGGCGCGGAACACCGGCTGGTGGTAGCGGTCCAGATGCTCGCGGGTAGCGACGACCCAGTGGTTTGAGAAGGTGCTGTTGGCCCCTGCGCTGCTCGCACTCCAGTCATCCATCATCCGGTGGATGGGCGCGGGTTCCGGCCGCTGGGCGCGAATGCGCTGAAGAAAACTGCCGATGTGCTGGACGCGCCGGAACGCGTAGTGGGGCAGGCTCACCGGCAGGGGCTGCTCGTTGCCGGTGCGCGGGTCGATCAGATCCTCGATGGTCGACGGATCGTTGGCGAAGAGCTGGTGGGCGCGGATTTCCTGCAGGTCTTCGATCTCCAGCTGAAGAAAATCGGCGTGCCCTTCGCCGCAGTGGGACACCAGATAGTGGGTCTGGCCGACAAGGCGGGTGGCGTAGAGCGTCTGCCCGGCAAAGTCGTCGATCAGGTGCGCCATGTCGCCGTCACGCTCGTCCAGGTTAGACTCGACCCATCGTTCCAGGTTATCGCTGATCCGTTTTCCATCGGCTGAGACGATACCTCCCAGCCGATACCAGCCGCCGCGGCTCATGGCGTGGCGGAACTTCCAGTCGGGCAGCGCCTGGCCGAGGGCCTTGATGAGCGCGCCGGGGCCGCCGCTGACCGGCACCTTGGCCGAGGCTTCGACGATGGCCGGGGCGAGAGACTTGCAGTATTCCGACCAGGCTTGGTTCTCTTTCATCGTTGTGTCCTTGGGATCAGGCTGCATTGGCCTCGGCCAGTCGGGCCTTGGCGGCGTCACGGATTTCCGCTTCCGGGTCGGAGAGCAGGGGTTCGAGGAACTCCAGCGGGGCGTTGCTCACAGCGGCGAGGCGAACCCACCACTCGGGGTCTTGCAGCAGGGCCGCGGCGAGGCCGGGCAGGGCACGTTCGGCCACGACGGCGCGCACTTCAGGCTCGGGGTCGTTGGCGAGCATGTGCAGGGCGAAGGGCGGCAGGCGGGTGGCGACCACCTTGCGCACTTCCCGCTCGGGATCCTTGGCGAGCCGGGCGAGCTGGCCGTGGGGCAGGCGTCGGGCGACGGTGGCGCGGATCATGTAGTCGGGATCGCTGATCAGCGTGGCAAGCTGGGCTTCGGGCAGACGCGAGGCCACCGACAGGCGCACCTCGCGGTCCGGGTCGCGGCTCATGGTGGCGAGCTGGTCGAGGGGAATCCGCGAGGCGACCACCCGGCGGACGACTTCGTCGTTGTCGCGCTGCAGCGGCGTGATCAGTTCTTCCGGCGCGTAACGGGCAGCAATGGCCCGGCGTTCCCAGAAGATGTCGGCCAGATAGAGGTGGGCTTCGTCCGGGTTGGTGCGCAGGAAGCGGTCGATCTGCCGTCCGCTGTGGGCGCGGATGCAGGCGTCGCCGGGCGTGCAGCGGTGGCTGTTCAGGTAGTCGGGGAAATACCCGCAGCCCGAGCACAGGCCCAGCTTGCCGTAGCCGGCGTCGGCCCTGGTCTTGTCACTCATCGTCCACCTGTGCGGCGATCACGATGCCGGTGGCGCTGGCCAGGTCGCTGGTGAATTCGAGGCAGTGGCCCGAGGCACCGCTCACCAGGTACAGGTCGTAGCCGGTCACGCTGAGGGCAACCTTGTAGCGGGGCGACACGTCATCGGCGCTGCATTCGGTGAAATGCACGCCGGGGAAGGCCTTGCGCAGGGCGTCGGCGGTGCCGGCGGTGCTCACGGCTTCGCCGATCGCGGCGAGCTGGTCGGCGGTGATCACAGCGCCTCCCCGGTCTCGATGCCCTCCTCGAAGCGGGCGAGGGACGCGGACCGCACGCCCATGATCTGGGCCAGCCACGGCGGCGGGCTGGCGAGGCGGCCCTGGAGCTCGACCAGCGCCTCGCGGGCCGGGCCGCCGGTGGGTTTCTTGACCGGATGCACGCCGGCGCGCACCACCTTGGCGGCCGCCGGGCCACCGATGGACTGGACGTACACGAGCTGGCAGTCGTTGATGAGGGCCGAGCGGGAGGCGTTCTTGTCTTCCGCGCCATCGGCCTCGGCGGTGCTGCGCACGTCGATGAGGCGGATCGCCTCCTGGCCGACCTGGTAGATCAGGAAGCGGTCGCACGATCCGAAGTGGCCGTCGAGGTTCTCGCCCCGGTTGGCGGCCACGGCGACGCGGATCGAGCCGGGCATGTCGCCGTCGGTGTAGGCCTCGACCACCGGGAAGTCGGCGTGCTCGACGCCCTGGCCCCACAGCAGGCGCACTGCCTCCTTGAGCGTCTCGTTATCGACCCCCACGTGGCAGCCCTGCTCGGCAAAGTCGCCGGCCAGGATGGCGCGCAGATCCTCGACGGTGAGCTTGGCGAGCTTGGCTTCGGTGAGCGGGGGCTCGAGCTTCTCCAGCAGGGCGCCGACGAGGGCCTTGACGTCGAGGCCGTCAAGGGCGCGGGCAGCCAGCGCGATGCGCAGGGCGGCTTCCCGGGATGCAATAGGCGAGGCGGACATGATGGGCTCCAGGATCCAGGACGGGTCTTCAGTGGAGCGCCGGACATCCCGTGGGGGCGACCGGCGCTCGGCTCAAGGCTCGTGCTTTGGGGCGCGTGCCTCAGGCCGGGCTGATGCAGCCGGACGGGCAGACATCGACGCACAGGGGCGAGTCGTTGTGGCCGTCACATTCGGTGCAGGTGGCGGCGTCGATCTTGTAGAAGACCTTGCCGGAACTGATCGACTTGGTGGGGCACACCGGCTTGCAGTCGCCGCAGGCGGTGCACATGTCGGGATCGATCTTCATTGCCATGATGATTCTCCTTCAGTCTTCAGCCGCGCCAAGGCGCTTGGCGCGCAGGGAAATGGGCAGACGGGGGGGCTTCGCGATCGGGTCGATGTAGTAGGAGCCGCCGTTGTCTAGTTTCAGTTCGCCGCCCCATTTTTCGGGGGTGTCGAATTCGATGGACTCGATGGAGGCTTCCAGATCGCGCTTCGGAAGGTAGAAGGTCAAGCCACCGCTTTCGGCCTGCCGGATCATGATATTGGCCATGTAACTCTCCTGCGGACCGGCGGGCGCGGTGATCTGCCCCCGCCGGTAGTCCGGATCAGCGCACCAGGTCGAAGTTGTAGTCGGTGGTGCCCATGCCGATGGTTTCCTTGTCGAGCTGCTCAAGGACCGCGTTCGTCAGTTGGGTGACCACAGACATCATCCCTTCGTAGCCGAGGGTGGTGGCGCGGTGCATGTGGTGACGGTCGAAGATCGGGAAGCCGATGCGGATCAGCGGAACTTCGAACTCTTCACCCTTGTAGCGGGTGTCGCGCTGGATGTACTTGCCGTAGGAGTTGCCGATCAGGAAGTCCGGCTTGTCGGTGAAGCACAGGCTGCGCATGTGCCACAGGTCGTTGCCGACATACACCTTGCCATTCACGCCGAAGGGGCTGGAGGCCAGCAGCTTCTCGACCTGCTTGCCCCAGCGCTTGTTGGCGTTGTGGGACAGGATGTGGGTCGGTTCGGCGCCCACTTCCAGCAGGATCTTGACCATGCCCAGCACGAAGTCCGGGTCACCGTAGAGGGCGAACTTCTTGCCGTGCAGCCAGGCGTGGCTGTCGGAGACCAAGTCCATGCAGCGGCCGCGCTCGAGTTCCAGGGAGGCGGGGATCGGCTTGCCGGTGACTTCCGAGACCTTCATCAGGAACTCGTCGGTCCATTCCACGCCCATCGGGATGTTGAGCTTCGGAATGTCGTGCTTCCAGGTGTTTTCGACGAACTTCTTGGTCTTTTCCAGCTGGGCCGGCTGCAGCAGCAGGGTGGTGATGCCGTTCGGGGCGTCGCGGACTTCGTCCATCGTGGTGCCGCCGGAGTACATGCGGAATTCGCCGTCGGCCGGGGTATCGAAGACTTCGCTCGGATCGGAGAGCATCGTGTAGCTGACGCCCATCTCGGTGAGCATGCGCTTCACGACACGGTAGTTGCCCAGGTAGGTTTCGAAGCCCGGCACGATGTTGACCTTGCCGTTGCTGCCGACGACCTTGCCTTCCATGCTGTTGAGCGTGAAGTAGCGCAGGATGCCTTCTTCCATGTTGTCCCAGCCGGTGGTGTGGGAGCCGACGAAGGACGGGGTGTGGGCGAAGGGAACCGGGTAGTCCTGGGGAATGTGGCCGGCCTTCTTCGAGTTGTTGATGAAGGCGTTCAGGTCGTCACCGATGACTTCGGCCATGCAGGTGGTGGAGACGGCGATCATGTCCGGCTTGTAGATGGCCTTGGCGTTTTCCAGGCCGTCGAACATGTTCTTCTGGCCGCCGAACACGGCTGCGTCTTCGGTCATGGAATCCGACACGCAGGAGCACGGTTCCTTGAAGTGGCGGTTGAAGTAGGTGCGGAAGTAGGCCACGCAGCCTTGCGAGCCATGCACGTAGGGCAGGGTCTTGTGGAAGCCGGAGGCACACAGCACGGCGCCCAGGGGCTGGCAGGCCTTGGCCGGATCGACGGTCAGGGCTTCGCGCTTGAAGTTGAGGTCCTGGTACTCCTGGGTGGTCGTCCACATGAAGGTTTCGAACACCTTGTCGGGGGCGTGACCTTCCTCGAACTTCTGGCGCTTTTCGGCGAGGTTCTTCTTGTAGTCATCGTCCCGGAAGAGGGGGTAGCAGGGCTTGATGTTGTCTGCGGTTTGCATTTGCATTCTCCTTGCCTGGCCCGCACATCCGCGGGTCCCGGCGCAAGCTTGAGAGGGGTGTGGGGCCAGCCGGCCGGGGTCGGGTGAAGGACGTCTTGTCCGCAATCATCCGCCGCCGGGCGGCCTTTCCCGGGTTCCTGGAAACTCAGGCAGCCTTCTTGGCTTCGTCCTCGACGACCTTCTTCCACGGGGGCGTCAGGTTCTTGAAGGTCGGGTTGGACAGGGCGATGTCCATGTCGCGAGCGAAGATCGCGAAACCGTCGTAGCCGTGGTAGGGGCCGGAGTAGTCCCAGGAGTGCATCTGGCGCAGCGGGATGCCCATCTTCTGGAAGATGTACTTTTCCTTGATGCCGGAGCCGACCATGTCGGGCTTCAGGCGCTTGACGAACTCTTCGAGCTCGAAGCCGGTGACGTCGTCGTAGAGCAGGGTGGCGTCGCCCATCTCCTTGATCGTGCGGTCGTAGTCGTCGTTGTGGGCGAATTCGTAGCCGGTACCGATGACTTCCATGCCGAGGTCTTCGTAGGCGCCGATCACGTGGCGCGGACGCAGGCCGCCGACGTAGAGCATCACCTTCTTGCCCTGCAGGCGCGGTTTGTACTTGGCGATGATCTCGTCCATCATCGGCTGGTAGCGGGCGATGACGGCTTCGGTCTTTTCCTTGACGGAATCGTCGAAGAAGGCCGCAATCTTGCGCAGGGATTCGATGATCTTGGTCGGGCCGAAGAAGTTGTATTCCAGGTAAGGAATGCCGTACTTCTCTTCCATGTGCCGGCTGATGTAGTTCATCGAGCGGTAGCAGTGGAGCAGGTTCAGCTTGACCTTCGGGGTGTTCATCATCTCGGCCAGGGTGCCGTCGCCGGACCACTGGGCCACGACGCGCAGGCCCATCTCCTCGAGGAGGATGCGGGTCGCCCAGGCGTCACCGCCGATGTTGTAGTCGCCGATGATGGCCACGTCGTAGGGCGTGCCTTCGTACGCAGCGCCGTCACGCTTGTCGAGCACCCAGTCACGGATCGCGTCGTTGGCGATGTGGTGGCCGAGGGATTGCGAAACGCCGCGGAAGCCTTCGCAGCGCACCGGTACGACGGGCTTCTCGATGGCGGCGGCCGCCTTCTTGGAGACCGACTCGATGTCGTCGCCGATCAGGCCGATCGGGCATTCGGACTGAACCGAGATGCCGCGGTGCAGCGGGAAGAGCTGTTCGATCTCCTCGATCAGCTTGGCGAGTTTCTTGTCGCCGCCGAAGACGATGTCCTTCTCCTGGAAGTCGGAGGTGAAGTTCATCGTGCCGAAGGAATCAACACCGGTGGTGCCGACGTAGTAGTTGCGGCGACCGGCGCGGGAGTACTGGCCGCAGCCGACGGGGCCGTGGGAGATGTGGATCATGTCCTTGATCGGACCCCACACCACACCCTTGGAACCGGCGTAGGCACAGCCGCGGATGGTCATCACGCCGGGCAGCGACTTGCGGTTCGAGGTGATGCACTTCTTGGACTGCTCGATGGTCTGGTCGTTGACCGCCAGGTGCTTCTTGCGGTCCTTCTGGGCTTTTTCCGGATAAACCTCAAGCACCTCGGCGATGAGGGCATCGGTTTCTTCGCGAGACAGAGTCGTCATTTTTTCCTCCTGACGCCGCCACCAATCTGTAGCCGACGTACTGGTTGAAGTTGGCGGGCGCCGGAGCCCCCGCCGGTCTTGCGATGCTTAGGCGGCGGCAGCGGCGTCGGCGGCCAGCTCGGCAGCGGTCTTGCCGACGATCGACTCGTCTTCCGCTTCCATGATGCCGAACTCCATCAGCAGGTCTTCCAGCTCTTCCATCTCGATCGGGGTCGGGATGACGAAGTTGGTGTTGTTGTTGATCTTCATCGCCAGCTGACGGTATTCGTCGGCCTGCTTGTGCTTCGGGTCGTATTCGATGACGGTCATACGACGGATCTCGGCGTGCTGCACGGCGTTGTCACGGGGCACGAAGTGGATCATGGTGGTGCCGAGGCGGGCGGCCAGGGCCATGATCAGTTCGTCTTCGCGGTCGGTGTTACGGCTGTTGCAGATCAGGCCGGCCAGACGCACGCCACCGGAGTTGGCGTACTTCACGATGCCCTTGGAGATGTTGTTGGCCGCGTACATGGCCATCATTTCGCCGGAGCAGACGATGTAGATTTCCTGAGCCTTGTTCTCGCGGATCGGCATGGCGAAGCCACCGCAGACCACGTCGCCCAGCACGTCGTAGAACACGAAGTCGAGGTCTTCGTCGTAGGCGCCTTCTTCTTCAAGGAAGTTGATGGCGGTGATGACGCCGCGGCCAGCGCAGCCGACGCCGGGTTCCGGGCCACCGGACTCAACGCACTTGACGCCGCCAAAACCGACGGACAGGACGTCCTCGAGCTCGAGATCCTCGACGGAACCGGCTTCGGCAGCCAGGTGCATCACGGTGGTCTGGGCCTTGCTGTGCAGGATCAGACGGGTGGAGTCAGCCTTCGGGTCGCAGCCGACGATCATCACCTTCTTGCCGGATTCGGCCAGCGCGGCGACGAGGTTCTGGGTGGTGGTGGACTTGCCGATCCCGCCCTTGCCGTAGATGGCGCATTGACGCAGTTTTGCCATGGTGTAATCTCCTTGATCTGTCAGTCGATTTGAAAATGAAGCAGTGAGAGTCGCACCTCCACTTCAGCATGTTGCGTGCCAGGTCGGCTGACAGAACCCAAGTGTTTGATACATCAGAAAAAAGTCAAAAAGGCCCGGTTGTGGGTGGAATGTACGGATGCGACAAATCCCCCACGTCTTGTAGGGGTGATGACAAGGCGACACTCCCCCGCGACGCCCGTCTGCCCATCAACCGCTGCAACCTCCCGGCAGTCATCCTCGGCAGCCTCGCCTACCAGCGCCATCCGGCGCCGCTGCTCCTCGACGGCATCGCCGAACTCCACCCCGATCTCTTCCGCCGCCTCGAAGCCGCCTCCGACGCCGATCGTCCGGACGTCTTCCGCGACTACATGACGGTGCGCTTCCGGCTCGAATGGCCGGAGGAAGTGGGCCTCACCGGCCGCAACAATGCGCGGGCTAAGGCCAACTACATCAAGGTGATCCGGGGGTGGAGTTTTGATTCGGACCGCGGGGAAGGGGCCGTCCTGAAGGGCTGGGTCGAATCCCGTTTCGGGCTCACGCCGCGCTACCACCGGGAGGCCCTGCGCGATCCGTCCGGCGACGCCTACCGCCGCTACACCGAGATGCGCGCCCAGGGCCTGTACGGCACCAACGCCCTCGAGGCCCAGCTCGACCTGCTGTACACGTATTGCCAGTTCGAACTGGCGCGGCGCCACGGCACCAGCCGCCACGTCACGCTGTACCGGGGCGTCAATCGGCTGGCCGACCACGAGGTGCTGGAGAAAGGCGCCGGCGGCGAGCACGTGGTGCTGCTCAACAACCTCAACTCCTTCACCTGCAGCCGCGACCGCGCCTGCGAGTTCGGCGACTACATCCTGTCGGTGGAGGTGCCGCTCACCAAGGTGCTCTTCTACTGCGGGCTGCTGCCCGGCGCCCTGCAGGGGGAGGATGAATTCCTGGTGATCGGCGGCGTGTCGTCGGTGGTGCTGTCCACCTTCTAGCGGTCGGCTCGCGGCTGCCGTTCACTCAGCAGCACCAGCTCGCCAATCCCATACAGAAAGGGAAACGGAAACGCCAGCAGCGAATAGCCGATGCAGGTATCGCCGTTGCAGCTGCCCAGCACGTTGATGTTGAGGAAGGCCCACAAAAGCCCCAGCCAGAACGGAAAGGCCCAGTAGAAGAAGCGCGCCGCCCTGCGCCGGCCGGCATCCGACACCCCCAGCCGGCGGCCCAGCGTGCCGCGCAACGCCTGCACCACCCGGATCGGCGCGGCCACGCTGCCCACGAAGAGGGCGAGGGTGATGACGAGCCCGACGGCATGGATGTCTGGAGTGAAGGGCATGACGAGCGGGCTGGGTGGTGGGCGGTGGCGCGATGATCCTCGGCCAGGCGGCCCCTGTCAAAGCGTGCTCGCGCTGGGGTGAGATCGGACAATGCAGAGCCGACAAAGCCGCCTGTCGCAAAGTCGACAATGGCGTTTTTCGTCGGATCAGGGGCCCCGCCGTTGCTGGGTGCGCAAGCGGGCGTGGAAATTGCAGTAAGGGCTGCATACCCCACTTGCGAGCCCAACCATGACACCCGAACTTCGCGCCAAACTGATCGCCGGCATCACCGACGGCAGCATCGTTCCCTATATCGGCCCCGGCGTGCTGGCCGACGTGAAGAACGCCGCCACCGGCGCCCCCATCCCCGCCGACAGCGATTCGCTGATCTACGCCATGAACGACGGCAAGCCCATGGCGCCCAAGCTCATGTACGAGTTCCCCCGCGCGGCGATGAACGTGGAGCTCAAGCGCGGCCGCACGGCCGTCACCAAGTTCCTCACCCGCACCTACGGCGAGACCGCCTGGACCCGCGGCGCCTTCCACGACTGGCTGAAGGACATCGCCCCGCCCTACGTCATCGACATCAACCGCGACACCCAGCTGCAGGATTCCTACGCCGACGCGCCCCACACCCTGATCGTCGGCATCGCCCGCATCGGCGGCACCGACTACCGCTACAAGCTCTACCGCTGGGACGGCCAGGCCTACAGCCGCGTCGAATCCATCGACACCAGCCTGCCGGTGCTCTTCAAGCCCATGGGCACGCCGCGCCCGGAGCCGGTGTACATCGCCTCCGACGCCGACTACGTGGATTTCATCACCGAGCTGATGGGCGGCTTCTCGATTCCGCCCGAGATCAAGCTGCTGCGCCAGGGCAAGCAATACCTGCTGATGGGCATGCGCCTCAACCGCGACACCGAGCGCATGGTGATGGCCGACATGATCTTCTCGGCCGCCAAGCCGGCCGGCTGGGTGTTCATTGCCGAACCCACCGCCAAGGAGCGCCGCTTCTGCGCCCGCATCGGCCTCGAGATCATCGAATCCGACGTCTTTGAATTCATCGGCGCGGCCCAGCCCGCCTGACCTGTTTCTTTTGCATCCATCCGGAGAAAACCACCATGCTGCTCGACCGTTACGAACCCTACTTCTTCAATTCCAATTTCCGCGAAGCGGCCAGCGAAGCCGGCTGGGAAGCCTATCGGGGCGAGCTCATCGTGATCGAAGGTGAAGTGGCCGACGAACAAGGGCGCCGCAAGCCGCCGGTCGCGCTGTTCAAGCAGGCCATCGTGCTGGGCCAGGGGGATGAACTGAAGCTGCTGTCCGGCTCGCTGGAAGAACTCCAGCACTGGCCGTCGCTGATGGAGAAGTTCGGCAGCGGCCTGAACCCGAGCACGGTGGCGGTGATGTTCACCGTCAACATTCCCAAGCCCTTCGTCTCGGTGATCAATGGCGCCACCGTGGCCTTCATCCCGCTCACCGAAGGCCTGTGCTGGAACGAACTGATCGACCTGGTGGCGCTCGAGAAGGGCGACTTCAAGGGCCAGGGCGCCGCCGACAAGGTGCTCACGGTGTTCAACGCCTTCAAGGGCCACAAGTTCAAGTACCCCGAGCTGAGCGTCGACGAGGCCCTCAAGACCACCAACAACGCCAAGCGCGAGACCCACGGGGCGGTCTGATGCCCTGGGCCGAAGGGCATGTCCTGGGGGTGGCCGAGATGGACGCCACCCACCGGGAATTCATCGAGATGGCCGACGCGCTGCTGGCGGCATCGGACGCTGATTTCCCGGCGCTCTTCGCCCGCCTGCAGGTGCACACCCGGCAGCACTTCGAGAACGAGGAGCGGCTGATGAAGGCCAGCCGCTTCCCGGCCATCGGCGAGCACAACAGCGAACACCTGCGCGTGCTGGGCGAACTCGCCCACTTCGCCCGCGGCGTGGCCGCCGGCCGGCTCGGGCTGGCCCGGCAGTACGTGCAGGGCCTGCCCGCGTGGTTCGACACCCATCTGGCCACGATGGATGCCGCGCTGGCAGGGTGCATCAAGCGCGCTCAGGGTTGATGCGGTCTTGGTGTGGTGGGGGCGAGGGCCGGGTGTCGGGTTACGCTGCGCTAACCCGACTCTAAGGACTTCCCCGTCAAGCACCGTTTTCCAATGACCGGCCGCCAGGCCGGTTTTTCTTTCCTTCGTTCCCTTCCAGACTCGTGCACACACGCGATGGATCGGACAGACAGACTGCCTCTCTCTAATCGGCCTTGATCGGGTCTCGCCCGGGGCCATGCGATTAACCGCACCCGCAAGCCTTGATCCTACGTCGGCGGTGTCCGGCGAGCGGGGATCAGCCGCCCGTCTTGTTGATCCGCCATTGGGTTAGTCAGGTTCCCTGCGGGTCGGTCTGACCTGTTCGTCTATCGCTGATGTGCAGTTGCCATTGCTCGGTTGT
>NZ_CALAYQ010000174.1:0-9149 GCF_937894855.1 uncultured Zoogloea sp. | reverse complement strand
TCATCGTTGCGCGGTGGGAGTGACTGAAAACCTCGGGTTATTCGAGGTGCCCTCAGCTGATACCGGCAGGTTCTGCAAGCGCTGCACCTGCTGGATGTTGTCCAGCAGTGCTGTCTCGGACAAAGTCATATCCGCGTTGCGAAATGCGGCCTCCTGGTCGGCAACTGCTTCCACTTCGAGATCGAGAGCAGATTGAGGGCTCACCGATGTCACCTTCTTCACACCGGGGTCCAGGCGGTAGCGAACCCCGCCATGCTGCGGTGTTTGTCCCTTGAAGCAATCCACCACTGCCTGCACGGCAGCGGTTTGGTAGGGCTGCGTCTTGAATTTCAGTTTCATCGCCCCCCCCCTCAGATGCATTTCACTTCGGTGGAGGGCGAGAGCGACTTGAAAATCTGTTCGACGTTGATCTTGACGGCACTGTCCTTGAAGCCCGCATCTCGGAAAACCACGCGCAGCGGTTGATATTTCGTCAGCTCCTTGACGAAGCCTTCATCGATGCCGCCATGGGCATCGAAGCAGGCAATTAGAGCGCTGCCATCGACGCAGAAGACTTCTTTCCCTTGGATGGCTTGTTTGGCGATGGGCAATGCTAGATCGACACCCCAGTCCAGCATTACTTGGAAAAGAAGGTCTTCGGCCGTTCGGTCGGGCTTGATGTTATCCACGAAGAGATCGACGTTAGCCTTGTCCAAGGAGTCCGGCGCGTAGTAAATGTCTGCCATGTTGGATGAGGCTATTTTGAGAACACGGAAACCGATGTCTCTTCCCCACCCATCATGCGTATCGCTAGCTAGAACAGCAGCCCCCGATCTACGAATGCGCTCTTTGCATAGTTCGGCAATCGTTTCGTATTTTGCGATGCCAGACTTGGTTATTGAGGGTTCAGATACTTGAACCACCATGAACTCCCGATTTCCGCCGTCCTCTGAATTTAGCTGCATCACAGCATGCGCAGTTGTGCCAGAGCCCCCAAAGAAATCCATCACTAAGTGGTTATCCTGTCGCGAGGTGCAGGCTTGAATAAGGGTTTTTATCAGTCGGACAGGTTTTACCGTATCAAAGCCATGTTGATTCCCCAGAATTTCGTTTAGTTGGCTTTTTCCCGCTTCAGAGGTGGACGACCAATCAACCTCCATGAAGCAATAAAAGGGATCATGCTCGGCTCCCTCTTCATCTTCAAAATAGCGTCTAAAAGGAGTCCCATCACGAAACTCGATATATCCGTCGTTATTAAGCTGATGAATGACGTCCTCACCAGCTTGCCAGCGCTGGCCCTCCGGGGGAGAGTAATCGCCCAAAGAAAATGACATGGTTGATCGGAAATTGGCGCCGCGATTCGATTTTAGGATTGTGGTTAAACGATATTTTCTACCATCAATTTCATGTGGATAAGAGCGTTCACCACCTGTGAACAGCGGAAAGAACGTTCTAGGAACATAACTCTTCTGGTACATCAGGACATACTCGACTTCTTTTTGAGGGCGGTATTTCGCTTCGCCAATATTTACAGGCTTAACCCGCGCTTTCCATGTAACCTGTCCAACAAAGTTCTCGGCCCCGAAGATCTCCTCACATAATTTCTTTAGGCTTGCAAGTTCAACATCGTGAATTGAGACAAATAAAACCCCATCGTCTCGCAAGAGATTTCGCGCCAACTTGAGTCTCGGCATCATCATGGACAGCCAATCCGAGTGAAATCTGCCGTTTGCATCTGTATTTGCAATTAACCTTTGTGCTGCTTCATCTTTCTCGCCAGAGCGGAGTTTGTGTGTCTCAGGATCGACCACAAAGTTGTCCGAGTAAATGAAGTCGCTTCCAGTGTTGTATGGCGGGTCAATATAAATAATTTTGACCTTGCCAAGGTATGTTTCCTGCAGCAGCTTCAGCGCATCGAGATTGTCGCCCTCGATGAACAGGTTCCTCGTTGTATCAAAGTCCACACTTTCATGGCGGCAAGGGCGCAGTGTCTTGGCAATCGGCGCATTAGCTGTCAGCAGCGCCTCGCGCTTTCCCGGCCAATTCAGGTGGTAGCGTTCCTGCGGCCCTTCAACGACTGATCCCGATAGCTCTTGTCGCAGCTGATCAAAATCCACGGCCAACTTCACGCTTCCGTCTTCGGATTTTGCCTCGGTCACGCAACCGGGAAACAGCTCACGAAGGCGAGCGATGTTGTCCTGCGTCAGATCAGGCGAATGCATTTTCAGTTTTTCCATATCAATTCTCTTGAACCGGTTTTGGCAGTTTGCCGGATTGTTTTTCGATTTTCTTTTCGTCCGACTTCACTCGCCGCTCCAGCTTTTTGATGTCTTCTTCTGCGGGTAGTTGCTCGGGCTTGATGCCGCGTTGACCGAGCATGTCGCGTACGCTCTGGTTATTCTGTACATGCTCACGGGTAATGGCGCGCTCACCCTGCAAGTCAGCCTGCATGACGTTGTGATTGGTCATTTCCGTGGCCAGGTTCTTGGCCGCAATGGTGAGCGTGGGCAGAAAATCCGCCAGGGGGCGTGTCTGCACAATGCCGTATTTGTTCTTCATCATTTGCGTGGTGTTGCCGCCGAACAAGGCTGAATCGCCTTGTGCACGGATTCGGCCAAATCCGGCGTCGTCGACGCCTCGCTCGTAGATGTTTTGCGAGAGGGTTTTCTCCGACTCACGTAAGCGGTCACGCGCTTCCAGCCTCGCCTGCAGGCGCATGCGGTCTTCGATCAGCTCCTGCTTGCGCGTCTGCACGGCGAAATAGCTCTGGGCGAAGGCGATGGCCTGCTTGCGCGGATCACCGTTCTGGGCGACGAGGTAGCAGGCGTAGCGGGTCAGCATGAAATCGTCCACCGGCCGCTCTGCGCCGCTGCCGAGCCTGACCATTTTCGTGACGCCACGAAAATGGTCATATTCTTCATAACCCGTTGATTTGCAAGATTCAATCGCTCGCCTGATGGCGGTGATGAAGTTCTCCCAGCGGGCATAACCCAAAGCATCCATGAGGTCGCGCGCAAACCAGAACTCGATGCCTTCATCCGGCAGGCGCTGACTGAGTTCGTCAAAGCGGGCGGTAAGCTGTGGAACGATCGCATCGCTCATACGGTAAGCTCCTGAAGTTCGTTGTTCAGCTGTCGCAAAATGGCGTTGATCTCTACTTTGCGATTAAATTGCTTTTCCTTCGCCAGCCTTGCGCGTACCTTCTCGATTTCGCGCTGTTTGGCCTTCACGCCCTCCAGGCGTTCGACCAAGGCGGTAAAGCTTTCGTGGTCACGGAGGGGCAGCGGAATCAGCCTTTGTAGCAAGGCCTCGTAGAGCCCTGCCAGGTCCAGCACCACGGGCATATCACCGCGCGGGTTGTTGGCAGGTATCCAAGCCGTCGAAAAATAGTCGCCGAGCACCCATCTGCTGGCATCCGCCTCGCTGGGCCGCTTGTGGGCAGCGATGACCTTGATCTTTCCCCCGTACTCCAGCTCAAAGACGATGGGAAACTGCACGGCACCGTCGATGCACTTCAGTGCATCCACGGATAGTTCGCCCGTTTTCAGCACGATGCGAAAAACCTGTAGTTCCGGCACGCCGGGCCTGGCGGGGAGGTTGATGGTTTCTGGCGCAAGCTTGTACTGCCACACAATCTGTTCGATCTGCTCTACGAACAGATCCTTCAGGCGTGTGTTGGCCCCGCTGTGCTCGTAAATTTTGTTCTTGGGCAGTACGCGCCCGAACGTGGCTTGCCTGGGGTAGTTGATCAGCGCCGGATGCGGGGCTGGAGATTCGCTCATGCAGCCTCCTGAATCACAAGGAAGGTGATGAGTTCGAAGTCATCCAGGCCGCCGATGGTATTGGTCAGGGCGGTGGTCTTGCCGCCGCTGAAGAGGCTGTCCAGGTCCTTCTCTTCCTTCACCGCGATCATCGAGCTGATGGCCTTGCTCAACAGCTCAGAGTAGCTTTCCATATTCCTTCCATCGCTCGTTTCCTTATTGAAGGATTGGCAGGTGATGGGAATGGGTTCTGCGTGACCCTTGCAGCCGCTGCGCACGAGGTCCAGCAGGCGCTTGACTTCTGTGTGATCGTTGATGACAGTGCCGTCGCACCCGATGTAGACGAGGTAGTACGGGTGCAGCCGGTTGTGCTGATTGACGTTGACCTCGGGGTTGCGGTTGCGCAAGGTAAAGATCACTCCCGGCTCCAGACCCAAGGCAGGGTTCGCGGGTACGACGGCGTGCATGCCGTTCGGCACATGGCTGGGTTCGCCATGTGTCTTCACGTAGTTGAGCAAATCCATGCGGAAGTCGTTGAGCCCCAGATCGGTGATCGACACGCCGGTCTTTAGGTCTTCCAGCTCGATCACCTCCTCCTGAAGGCGGCGCAGCTGTTCTTTGCGGTAGGTGACATCGTTGGCCTGTGCGGAGAGCACGTTGTCGTCGCCGGTCGCCGTCACGTCGGCAATCATCATCCGGTTCTCAACCCGCTCTTTCAGATTGATGTATTCGTCGAGCGAGATGTCGGGCCAGTAGTTCACCAACTGGATGCTGGCATTGGGCGAGCCAATGCGGTCTACACGCCCGAAGCGCTGAATGATGCGGACCGGGTTCCAGTGGATGTCGTAATTGATCAGGTAGTCGCAGTCCTGAAGGTTCTGGCCTTCGGATATGCAGTCCGTACCGACCAACAAGTCGATCTCTGCGGGCTCTTGTGGGAGAACAAGCGCTTTCTCTTTCGAGCGTGGCGAGAAAAGCGTCAAAAGTTCCTGGAAGTCGTAGCTCTTCTTGAGCGTGGACTTGGGGGCGCCGCTTCCCGTGACTTTGGCACTGTGGAGTTGCCGTTGCGCCAGCAGCTCCGGCGCAAGGTTGGCGTAGAGGTAATCGGCGGTGTCGGCGAAAGCCGTAAAGATTATGATTTTCTTGTTGCCGGGGTTGATCGGGCTGGCGATCTTGTCGAGCACCTGCGCTTTCAGGTGCTGCAGTTTTGCGTCGTCCTCGGGGGTGATCTTGTCCATCGAGGCCAGCAGGTCATCGATGATCTGCAGATCAACGCTCAGATCATGCTCCCAGGAGGGCAAGTCCATGTCGGCCAGGCTGATCTTGACCTTGCCACCAATCTCCCCACCGTTCAGGATCGACAGATCGTCATCCTCGGCGTCCAGGTTTTCCAGGACTTCGGAGAGGTCGGCCACCTCAGAAGAACCAGCGGCGACACCTCCACCTTCATTGAAGCTGCGGATGGTTGCCAGCGTGTTGGCGTGATTGCCAAGCAGGGATCGCAAGGTCAGCCGGAACGATTCGATCGAGCTTTCCAGGCGCTTGAGCAGGTTTGTGGTCATCAGTGCCTGCAGGCCCTTCTCGCGACCGTACAGGCTGAGGTTTTCCTTCTTGTCGCCCGACTGGGCGTTGTAAAGGTCGATGTACTTCCTGACCCGGCTTTGAAGGATGTAGGCTGCTGGCGTATAGACGCAGAGCTTCAGCAGTGAAAGCTGCTCGAAAATCTCGTTGAAACCCAACACGTCCGAGCGCTGGGTAAGCGGGCAATGGAAGGAAAGCGGCTTGCGGCGCTCGGGGAATTGGCCGATGTCCTTCGTGTCGTAGAAGGTCTGGATGTGCCTTCGTGAGCGTGCGATGGTCACGCTGTCCAGCAGTTCGAAAAAATCAAAATCCAGTGAGTCCAGAATGGCGCGGGCTGTGCGCTCCTCTGGCGGCAGCTTTGACCATACGGTGAAGGCGGCCTGTGCGCCTCGGAAGATATCCTCCACGCTCTTGCTGGTTTTAAGCAGTCTGCTGAGGTTTTCCGATTCGCCTTCGTAGGCCAAGGCCAACTGGTTGCGCAGATCGTTGAAGCGGTTGTTAACCGGGGTGGCCGAGAGCATCAGCACTTTGGTCTTGACGCCTTCCCGGATGACCTTGTTCATCAGCTTCTGGTATCTCGTCTCCTTGTCCTTGTAGGCATCGTTGTTGCGGAAGTTGTGCGACTCATCGATGACCACGAGGTCGTAGTTGCCCCAGTTGATGCGGTTGAGCGGTGTGCCAAACGATTCACCGCTGGTGCGACTCAGATCGGTATGGCACAGCACGTCGTAGCTGAACCGATCCTTGGCGAAGATGTTCGTCTTCAGGTTGCGGTTGTAGTTGAGCCAGTTATCCGCGAGCTTCTTCGGGCAAAGAACCAACACTGAACGGTTGCGCAGTTCGTAATACTTGATCACCGCCAGCGCCGTGAAGGTCTTGCCCAAGCCCACGCTGTCGGCCAGGATGCAGCCGCTGTAGGTTTCGAGCTTGTTGATGATGCCGGTGGCCGCATCCTTCTGGTAATTGAATAGCTTCTGCCAGATCTGTGTGTCCTGGTAGCCCGTGCGATCGTTGGGCAGTACGTCCTCGTCAATGTCGTCGAGGAACTCGCTGAAGATGTTGTAGAGCATCAGGAAGTAGATGCTCTCGGGTGAATTCTCCTGATAGACAGAGGCGATGTGATCGCAGATCTGCTGCGTTACATCCTCCAACCTTTCGGGGTTGTTCCAGATCTGGTCGAACAGGCTAAGGTAGGTTGCGGCAAAAGTCGGCTCGTTCATCTTGTTCACGAGGTTCGACACTGCGTTGCCTTGCTGGTATCCCAGATCGACGGCCGTAAAGCCATGCAGCGGCATGTAGGCAGTGTTGTCGCTGCCGCCAGCCTTAGACTGCACGCATGCGAATTGCTGCATGGGAGCCTTCGTCCGGTTGCTCTTGAACCGGGCCTTGCGACGCATCCAGTCGGCGCACTCCTTGGCAATCGCACGCTGGGTAAGTTTGTTACGCAACTGAATTTCAAACTCACTGCCGTACAGGCTTCGCTCTCGATCGACCTTGGGGATGTGGAATTCCCGGCGTTCTTTGCGGATCTTGTCGGTCACTTCATCGGCGACGAAAGTGGGTGAGGTGAAGATGAAATTCAGCTCCTCTATCTTCTCCAGTTCGGACTTCAGTGCCTCAAACGCATACATCGAAAAACAGGAGGCGGCGATCTTCAATCGCGCTCCGGGCTTGAGGGTTTGCTTCAGGTCGTCACCGAGAAGGCGACTGATGTTGTCAATGAGCTCCATCGCGTCCCTTTTTCATTTCCGTGGACCGCTCGTCCACCTTCGAGCCATGCTTGTGCGCGTTGTTCAGGGCCAATACTTCCATCATTGATGCGATGGAGCGGCGTCCTTTTCTGCACTCATCCGCGGTAGTTGCTTGATGTTCGCCAAGGTGCGGATGGACAGGGTTTCGTCCTTTGGGCGCTGTGAGTGAGCTCATCCTGGGTTTTGCGCTCTTTGGGGGCTGAAGATGATCTCGTAGAAGACGCACATCTCGGTCAAGTCGTGCAGAACGCCTGAGCAATGAGGTCCTAGATCAGTCATCTCGGCGTCTCTACGCTGGAAGCGGTGCTCTAGGAGGTTCGCTTCCTTGCTAGGCTCTAACCCACAGTCCAAGCGGCGAAGGATGAACATCGGGAGGATGACGTCGCGGTACTTGCCGCGCACGAAGACATCCCTGAGGCAGTCGTCCGCGATGGACCAGATGAAACTGACGATCTTGTTGTGCGCTGTGTGATCCATGAGAAGACCGATATGCGTTGCGAGTCTAAAGCCCGCCAAGGATACCGCAGCGTATGGATACTGGCCGAGAGGGAGTGAGGGACAAAGCCCACTCGGGGGCTTACTTGGCCGCTTTCTTCCCCGCCTGGAGCATGGCTTCCGTCGCTTTCTCGACCGAATCCCGCACAGGGTCCATGTCCAAGCGTGCATAAATTGTCGTGGTGAGGTGGCTCTTGTGGTTCAGGCTCTTGCCGATCACCGTGAGCGATGCGCCCGTTTTCGCCTGCCAACTACCCAGTGTGCGGCGAAGGTCGTGGATTCGCAGGTTCTGGAGTCCAGCGCGCTCAAGCACGCGCTCCCAGCCCTTTCGCGGCTCGACCAGATGTCCGGTCTTGCCTGTGCCCGGAAAGACAAATTCGGCTTCCGATGCCGTTGAGTTGGCTTTACGTTCCTTGAGGATTCGTAGCACTTCGCCCGTCAGGGGGACGTTCTGCGGTGTGTTGTTCTTCGTGTTGGGGACTCTCCAAACGCCTTCCGAAAGGCTGACTTCGTCCCACCGCATGGCCAGGACGTTGGCACGCCTTGCGCCGGTAAGAAGGGCGACGAGGAAGAAGTCACGGAGCATCGGGTTCGTCTCTTCTTCAAGGGCGGCAAAAAATCTTGGTAGCTCGTCGGTCTGAAGGAAGCGATCTCTGCTCTTCTCAGGGTTGCGCCGAATACCCAAGGCGGGGTTGACCTGCGTGATACCCCACTCCACGCCGCGCCCGAAGACAGACGACACCAGGGCCAGCACCCGGTTTGCCACCGCCGGATGCCCATCGCGAGTGATGTCGGAATGGATTGTAGCTATCTGCTGGCGCGTGACCTGAGAGAGTCGCTTTGAACCCAAGGGCTTCAAGAGGTACTGGGTGTAGCGCTGTTCGTCTTCATTCGCGGTGGCCTTACGCGGTCGGGCGTGACGCTCCATGTACTGCTGGAACAGATCCCCGAAGGTGTGTTCTGCCCTTAATGCTCGCTTCGTTTCTGCTGGGTTGGCCCCTGACGCAATCGTCGCGAGTACCTTCGCGGCCTCCTTGCGGGCAAGCTCGACCGTGAGTTCCGGGAAGCGGCCGAGGGTGATCCGCTCCGGCTGTCCGCCCTTGGTTCGCTTGAAAATGCAGAACGTCTTAACGCCTGACGACGTTACGCGCAGCCTGAGTCCAGGTGTCTTCGAGTCCTGGTACTCGACCCTGGCCCCGGCGGCGGGAAGGGGTAGCGCTTCAAGAGCAGTCTTGGTGAAGTTCAGCGTGGCGGTCATCGTTTCGTCCCCGGTCGAATGCGTGAGCAATCATACTACGGGGTAACGCTGGGGTTACAATAACGGACAACTCCGGGGGAACAAGAGCAACCCTCAACAAGAGCACTTACAACGCAATACATTGTTTTATATATACTTATAAAACACGATCAATCTACAGAAAACATGGAAACGCGGACTCTTAATCCGTAGGTCGAGTGTTCGAGCCACTCACAACCCACCAGATTCAGAAAAGGCCAGCCCTCCGGGACTGGCCTTTTTGTTTTTGTTGACCCGTCCTGAAATAGCTTGACACTTTTTTGCCGTAGCAAGGAAGCGTCAATG
>NZ_CALAYQ010000173.1:0-53973 GCF_937894855.1 uncultured Zoogloea sp. | reverse complement strand
CAACGCCGACGGCGACAACAACCCCTTCACCGGCACCGACGCCGACCTGATCTGGGTCCGCGCCGCCATCACCGACCCGCCGGTCGAGATGACCACCCTGGTGACCCGATGAAGCCGCAGCGGGGTGTCGCCCTGGTCGAGCTGCTGGTCGCCGCGATGATCGCCGCGCTGGTGCTGGGCAGCCTCGCCGGCATGCTCGGCGGCCTGCGCCAGAGCGACGCCGTGATCGGAGAACGCGCCACCCTGCAGCGCGACGCCCGGCTGGCGCTGGAGCGCATCGCCGCGATGGTCGAGGCCAGCACCCGTCTGATGGTGCCCCTCGAAGTGACCACCACCACCCGCGACGTGCTCGCGGTAGCCCTGCCACCCGGGCTCGACCGCAACGGCGACGGCTACGCCGATGCCGACAACAACAAGAACGGCGTCGTGGACGACGACCTCCCCGCCGACGAGACCAACGACGGCGGCGCCGGCATCATCGGCATCGACGACGACGGGAACGGCCTGGTGGATTACGGCGTGAGCGTCGCCGACAACGACGAGAACGGCACCATCGGCAGCGCGCCGGTCGCCCCCAGGACCGGCGCCGACTGGATCGACCCGGTGGTGTATTACCGGGTAGGCACCCAGCTGGTGGAGCGCCTGCCCAACATCGCGCCCTTCAACGGCAACGACTACTCCGTGCGCCCCATCGCCGACAACGTGACCGCCTTCAGCGTCACCCGCGTCGCCACCGGCAACCGGCGCTACCGGGAAGTCCTCGTCCAGCTCACCCTGACCGGCCCCGGCGGTGAAACCGGCAGCTGGTCGCGCCGCCTGCGGGTGGGGGCGCGATGAGCCGCCGCGTCCGGGGCTTTCTGCTGCTGCCGGTCAGCCTGCTGCTGATCGTCATCGGGGTGATCACCTTCGGCCTCGTGCAGGACATCGGCACCGGCGCCCGCAGCAACCTGCGCGAAGCCGAACGGGCCCGCCGCCTCGCCGAGGCCGGCATCGCCCACGCCACCTGGAAGCTCAACCAGCTCACCACCTGCAGCGGCTACACCGACCTGCCCGCCACCGCGGCAGGCAGCGACAGCTACAAGGTCAGCGTCAGCCCCACCTCCGGCAGCCCGGTCACCCTCACCGCCACCGCCACCCTGGCCAGCGGACTGCCAGGCGCCCGGGTCACGGTCAGCCGGCAGGTGCCCAAGACCGCCGGCAACACCCTCACCTACACCGTCAAGACCGACAGCAGCGGCGCCGACACCTACCTTGACGCCACCAATTTGGCGAAGAACTACGGCGCTTCCACCACCCTGCTGCTCCAGCAGGGCGCCAGCTACCCCCTGCTCCAGTTCGACCTCTCCACACTCCCGAAGGGCAGCCGCATCGTCGACGCCCAGCTCGTCCTGTACCGGGAGAACGCCGGCAGCCTGTCCCTGTCGGGGCGCGTCGTGAACGCCCACCGGGTGCTCGAGCCCTGGGAGCCCGGCACCAAGAACGGCAGCAACGCCGCCGACGGCGCTACCTGGCTGACCCGCGACGGCTTCAAGGCCTGGCAGATGGTCGGCCCCAGCGTCGAGTCGACGAGCGCGCTCGATACGCCTCACACCCACTACTACCTGTCGGGCTACACGATCACCTGGGGCCTCACCAACCTCGTCCAGGGCTGGGTGGACCAACGCTATCCCAACTACGGTGTCCTGCTCGTCCCCACCTCCAGCTTCAGCGAGGCCTACGCCTCGGCCGAGGCCTCCGACGCCACCCGCATCCCCAAGCTGGTCATCAAGTACATCGCCCCCTGCGGCGCGCTCAACCCACCCCAGGACGGCATCAGCGGCCGGGTGGCCTGGTGGAAGCTCGACGAGACCACCGGCGCCTCTGCCGGCGACGCCATCGGCGGCCACACCGGCAGCGTCACCGGCGGCAGCTGGAGCAGCGCTGGCGGCGTGGCTGGCGGCGCGCTCAGCTTTGGCTCGGCAGGCAAGATCACGGTCACCCACACCAGCGACCTCTCCATGAGCGGCGACTTCAGTCTGGCCGCCTGGATCAACATGAGCGATCGCAACGGCAAACGCCCCGTCCTCTACAAAGGCACCGCCGCCAACGAGGCCAACTACGCCATGGGCACCCGCGACGGCGAGATGTACTTCGAATACTTCGCCAACAACGCCTGGCGCACCTACACCACCACCGGCCTCAACCTGAAACCCGGCACCTACTACCACCTGGCCGCCACCTACAAGGACATCCTGCGCCAGATCAAGCTCTACGTGGATGGCAATCTCGTCGGCACCTTCACGGCCAGCTTCGGCAACACGCCTGTCGTCAACAGCCGCAACCTGCTGATCGGCAACACCCCCTACAACGAGAACTTCCTCGGGCGGCTCGACGACGTGCAGATCATCGCCTCGACCCTCGACGCAACCGGTGTGCTCGGCGCGATGGGCGGCAGCGTGCGCCTGCCGGCTGCCGACGCCTACGTCTCCAGCAACCTGCCCAGCAACGTCAACTACGGCACCACCACACCGCTGCAGGTCGCCTACATTCCTGACAACCGGCCGATCCTGCGTTTCGACCTGTCGAACATACCTGCCGGCACCGTCATCAAGCGCGCCATCCTGTCCTTCCACGTGGAGAACTCGGTCATCCTCAGCCTCTCCCTCAGCGCCAAGCTCTACCCGCTCACCGAAAGCTGGCTCGAAGGCACCCAGAACGGCGCCATCTCGAGCGGCGGCGTCAGCTGGAGCAGGCGCCAGAACGCCCCGGACCTCGCCTGGACCAACGCCGGCGGCACCTTCGCCAACAGCCTCGCCGGCACCCTCTCCCTGCCCCTGGGCGCCTCGCCCCAGCGCTACTGGGAGGTGAACATCACCACCACGGTGCAGGAATGGGTCGACGGCGTGCGGCCCAACAACGGGCTGGTCGCCCTGATGACCTTCGGCGAGGACTCCGCCACCATTTCCAGCCGCGAAAGCCTGCGCCAGGAACCCCGCCTCGTCATCACCACCAATTAGGCCTCGATGCTCAAGGAATGACCGGCGCCCGCCGATATGGGTGCCATGGAGTACAACGCACTCTGGACATCCCTGAAAGGCCGCCTCGCCGGCCTCAATGCCCCGTGGCCCGCCATCCGGCGGAACACGCCCATCGGCTTTGATCTCGCCAGCGAGCGCCTCAACCTCGCCCAGATCACCCGTGCCGGCACCGAGCTGCGCTGGCAGGCGGTGGCCGGGCTGCCCTACCCCACGCCCCGCGCCGAGCTGCTCGCCGATCCGGCGGCCTTCCGCAGCTTCGTCCGCGACGGGTTCAAGCGCCACGGTTTTCGCGGCCGGCGCGTGGTCAGCGTGCTGCCGCCGGGTGAGCTGCAGGTCATCTCGGTGGACTACACCACCCCCAACGGCCAGGACGACACCGCCACCCTGCTGCGCACCCTCAAGGATCGCTTCAAGAGCGGCCTCGACGACGCGGTGGTGGACGTGCTCCCGATCCGCCGCCCGCCCGAGAGCAACCTGCGCTCGGCGGTGGTCGCCGTGGCCCCCCGGGAGCGGGTCATCGCCCATCTCGAACTGCTCCAGTCCGCCGGGCTTGAGCCCGTGGCCGTGGACATCGGCCCCGCCGCGCTGGCCCGGGTCGCCCGGGCGCTGGTCACCGGCGATCCACGGGCCAACCAGCTCATCATCAACTTCGGCGCCCGCCACAGCTACCTCACCCTGCTGTGGGGCCGCCGGCTGATGTTCGACCGCAGCCTCGACTTCGGCGAAGCCCATCTGGCCGACACCCTCGCCCGCAACCTCGACCTGCCCGCCGAACGGGCCCTCGCCCTGCTGCGCAAGCACGGCCTGCCCAGCCGTGGCGACGAGATCAGCAGCACCATCGTCGAGCTGCTCCAGCCGGATTTCCAGCAGCTCGCCCACGAGGTGGCGCGGGTGCTGATCTACTTCGCCTCCCAGACCCACGGCGGCTCGGTGGATGGCATCTACATCTGCGGCAGCATCGCCCGCCTGGACGGCGCTGCCGAATTCATCGGCCGCCTGCTGGCGATGCCCGTGCAGGTGCTCGACCTGTGGAAGATCCCCGGCAACGAGGGCGTGCCCATCGTCGAACCGCCGGCCGGGATGACCGTCGCCGCCGGCCTCGCCCTGCGCGCGACCGCCTGACATGGCCGACATCGACCTGATCCCCGCCTCCTGGCGTGCCGAACAGCGGGCGCGACGCACCCTGCGCGGCGGGCTGGTCGCCGTCGGCTGCGCCATCGCCGCGGTCGCCGCAGCGCGCGTCGGGATCGAAATCGCCAACCGCCAGGCCACCACCGCGCTGCAGACCCTGCAAGCCCAGCGCCGCGACAGCGACCGCATCGCGGCCCGGCTCACCGCCCTCAACGCGCGGGTCGATGAAGCCCGCGAGCTGTCCCGCAAGATCGCCGCCCTGCGCGGCCCCGACGTGGTGGGCGGCGTGCTCGTGCCCATCGACGACGCCCTGGGCGAGTCGGTGTGGTTTGACGAGCTGATCTACACCCGCATCCCCGCCCTGCCCCAGCCCGGCACCACCATCGCCCCGGCCGACGCCAGCCTGGCCATCCACGGAAAGGCGCCGGACCCGGCCACCATCGGCGCGTTCGCCGAGGCCCTCGCCAGCGCCGGCCCCTGCGCCAAGCCCCGGCTGGTGCCCGGCAACGTCAAGCAGTACAACCGCTTCGAGCTGATGGAGTTCGCCCTCAGCTGCCCGCTCACGCTGCGTAGCGGAGACAAGTCGTGAAGTTTCCCCGCGCCCTCCTCGCCCTCGACATCCGCGTGCTGCGGCTCGTCGCCGGCGCCCTGTCGGCGGTGATCCTGCTGGTGGGCTGGGGCCAGATCCTGCGCCCGGCGTGGCAGTCGCGCCAGGCGGTGCTCGCCCAGGCCGCCGGCATCCGCGAGGCCATCGCCAGCCTGCCCGACCAGCAGGCCCGGGCCGACGCCCTGGGAGCCGAAGCGGCCCGCCTCGAAACCACCCTCGACGCCGCCGACACCGCGCCGGCGCGCCTGCCCGGCGTGCTCGACAGCCTGGCCCGCAGCCAGGGCGTCGAGCTGCTGCCGGTGTTTCCGGGCCAGCAGAGCGAATCCGACGGCCTCGTCGAAACCCGTTACGACCTGGAAGCCGGCGGCAGCTACCCGCAGCTGGTGGGCTGGCTCGCCGCCATCGAGGCCCGCCTGCCCAACGCCGGCCTGCAGGAGCTCCGTTTCACCCGACAGGCGAGCAGCGGCAGCGTGAACCTGCGCCTGCGCCTCGCCGTGTATCGCCGTCCGGGCGCCCGCCAGCCATGAAGCACCGCCTGCCCCCCGCCCTCCTGCTGCTCATCGCCACGGCGGCCACCGCTGCCGAGCCCAGGCTGCACCACGACCCCTTCCGCCGGCCCGGCGGCACCGCCCTTGCGCCCGTCGCGGGCGAAGCGCCGGCGCCCGTCGAATGGCAGCCCCGCCTGCGCGGCGTGCTGCTGTCCGGCCCCAGTTCCCTCGCCAACGTGGACGGCCAGATGGTCGCCATCGGCGAAAAACTCGACGGCTACCGCCTGCTGTCGGTCACCGAATACCAGGCCGTTTTTGAGAAGGACGGACGCCGCGTCACCCTCGACATGCGCCGTCCGCCCCGGGAGTCCAGACCGTGATCCGCCATCGCCTCGCCACCGCCCTCGTGGCCTGCGCCCTCGCCGCCACCGGCCAGCCGGCCGCCTTCGCCGCCGACCCCGCGCCCCGCCGAATCACCGTCAATCTGCGCGACGTGCCGGTGGGCGACGTGTTCGAGATGCTCTCCCGCAACGAGAAGATCAACGTGCTGGTGGGCAAGGGCGTCACCGGCAACGTGTCGGTCAACCTCTACAACGTGAGCGCCGACGAGGCCGTGCGCACCGTGGCCGAGGCCGCCGGCTACGTGGCCGAGCGCCGCGGCGACACCTTCCTGGTGGTCGAGCGCAAGGACGCCGGGCTCGACGGCCTCTCCGGCAACACCCGGCTGCGCACCTTCAAGGTCCAGTACTCCAACCCCAAGACGGTCGCCGACATCCTCACCAAGCACATCTCCCGCTACGGCAAGATCACCCCGCTGCTCGAACGCAACCTGATCGTCGTCGAAGACCAGCCGGCCTTCGTCGATCGCATCGAGACCCTGCTCCAGCAGGTGGACGTGCAGCCCCGCCAGATCCTCATCGAGGCCAAGATCCTCGAGGTGCGGCTCGACCGCAGCGAGGCCTTCGGGGTGGATTGGTCGAAGATCGTGGGCGGCAGCGATCGCAGCTACAGCGTGGGCACCAAGGGCCTCGCCGACCGCACCGCCAGCGGGCTGTTCTTCAGCGTGGTGAGCGACAACCTGAACATCTACCTGAGCGCACTGGCCAGCAAGGGCCGGGTGCATACCCTCGCCACGCCCAAGCTGCTGGCGCTGGAAAACCAGCAGGCGATCACCTCCATCGGCGACCAGACCGGCTACAAGGTGACGACCACCATCAACCAGGTGACCACCGAATCCATCCAGTTTCTCGAATCCGGGGTGATCCTGCGGGTCACGCCGTCCATCGACGAGCGCGGCCGCATCCTGATGAAGATCCACCCCGAGGTGAGCACCGCGAGCGTGAACAACAGCATCCCGTCGAAGAACAGCACGCAGGTGAACACCACCCTGATCGCCGAGGACGGGCAGGCGATCTTCATCGGCGGGCTGATCCGCAACAGCGCCAACTACAAGCGCTCGGGCATTCCGGTGCTGGGCGAGCTGCCCGTGCTGGGGGCTGCGTTTTCCCACTGGGAGGATGCGGGCACCAGCACCGAGACGGTGGTGGTCATCACCCCGCGCATCGTGCGCGAGCCCGAGGTCGTCGCCACGCCAGCGGCCGCGCCGGGCAATCCGGCCGCCCGGCTGGAGGACAGCGAACCGCCGCTCCTGCGCAGCGCGGCCGGGCTGGACGAATCCCTCGAACGCCTGCGCCCGCGGGACTGATCCGCCTCAGAAAACCAGATTGACGCCCTGCAGGACGATCCGGCACAGCGCCGCGATGCCCAGCGCCACGGCCACCGACAGCCCCACCGAGAACACCGCGTCGCGCTTGCCGATAGTCTTCAGCATCACCGCAAAGGTGGACACGCAGGGCACGTAGAAAGTCAGGAAGACCAGGAAGGTGGCGATCTGCACCCAGCCCAGCTGGAGCGAGATGTCCTGGGTGCCGAGGGCCTGATAGACCATCAGCAGCGACAGCTCCTTGCGCAGCACGCCAAACAGGATCGGCACGCCCAGCGCCACCGGCAGGCCCAGCCACCAGCTCGTCACCGGCAGCAGCAGCATGTTTATCACTTCATCGGCACCGAAGTGGGCCAGCAGCGCCAGCACCACGCTGCCCAGCACCAGCAGCGGCGTGACGATGGTCAGGATGTCGCTGGTGCGCTCCCAGGTAATCGCCAGCAGACGCCGCCACTGGGGCAGCGCGTAGGACGGGATCGCCTGGATCAGGCCCGGGCTGGCCTTCACGTAGCGGCGGGTAAGCAGCTTGCCGGCCACCGCGATGATCAGCATCGTCAGCAGGAAGATGCCCAGCACGCCTTCCCAGCCGAGGTATTTGCCGCCGATCGCCAGCACGATGGCCGAGCGCGCCGAGCACGGCACGAAGGTGATGAGGAGCGACGCCACGATGCGCTCGCGCCCGGACGAACTGGCCGCCACCGCCGACAGCGCCGGCACGTTGCAGCCCAGCCCCAGCAGGAAAGGCACCGCCACGCCGCCATGCAGTCCGATGCGGTGAAAGCCCCGATCCACCACGAAGGCGACCCGGTGCATGATCCCCGATTCTTCAAGGCTCACCAGCAGCAGCACCAGCGGCAGCATGTAGGGCACCACGATGCCGACGAGGCCCACGAGGCCGTCGGCCACCGCACGCCCGATGACGCCGAGCGTGGTGTCCGGCTCCCACTGGCCGACCCACGCCGCCAGCGGCGCGGAGGTGAGCGCGTCGAGGGCGGTGCTCACCTCGAAGACCATGAACAGCACCAGCGCAAACACCGCCAGCGTGCCGATGAAACCCCAGCGGGGGTGCAGGAAGATGCGGTCGAGGGCGCGCTTCCAGCCGGCCTTCTCGGCGGCGTGGCCGAGCCGGCTGACCTGTTCGTGGAGCGCCGCCGCCCGGTAGTGGCGATCAGCGAAGAGCTCGTCCGGCAGCGGCCGTGGCAGCACCCGGGCGGCGTCGGCGCGAGCCGCCTCGACGGCCGGCACCAGATCGGGGAAATGCCGGGCCAGCTCGGACGCGAACCAGGTGTCGCCCCGCGCCACCTGGGTGAGCAGCAGCGCCCGGGGCACGCGGAAGGCGGCCTCCACCTCCGGCGTGTCGAGGATTGCGTTGAGCGGCGCCAGGGCCTTGCGCAGGTGAGCGCTGGGCAGCTGGGGCAGCGGGCAGCTTCGGGCGTGGAGCAGCTGGAGCGCCGTCTCGAAGACGGTGGTGATGCCCTTGCCCATGTGGGCGACGGTGGGCACCACCGGCACGCCGAGCGCCTCGGACAGCGCCGCCACGTTGATGTAGACGCCCTTCTCGCGGGCCTCGTCGAGGCGGTTGAGGGCGATCACCAGCGGCTTGCCCAGCTCGCAGAGTTCCTGGGCCAGCGCCAGGCTGGATTCGAGGGCGGTGGCGTCCACCACCTGGATCAGCAGGTCGGGCGCCTTGAAGCCGGCCTGCCCATGCCGCGCCGGCTGCCCGGTGAGGAGCGCCATCAGCAGCAGGCGGTCGGCCTCGTCGAGATCATGAAAGCTGCGCAGGGGCGGCAGATCGACGAGGGCGGCCTCCTCGAGGCCGACATTGACCTGGCAGGTGGAGAAAGCCAGGCTGCTGCCGTCGAGCTGGCCGGATTCGACCGCGGTGCTCGAGGCCGCCTGGAAGATGGTGCTCTTGCCGGTGCGCGGCAGGCCCACCAGGGCAATCTGTGGCCGGCGCTCGCCCCTGAGCAGGCTGCGCGGCAGTGAAACCGTTGCGACGACCGGCGCTGCAGCACCCATCAGCAGTCACCTCGCCCTTCAATCCGACTCATCGACAATCGCCCGGCAGTGATCCATTGCGCCCGATTATAATCAGTAATAAGAATTGTTCGCAAAAAGGTGGTGCATACATCCCTGCTCGCCCGGACGTCGCGGAAGCGACCGGACGCAATACCGCCAGAACCTCAGACCCGCAGACCAGCCCGGGTCATCATCAGCAGGGCCTGCGCCCGGCTGGTCACCCCCAACGCCCGCAGGATGGCCGAGACGTGGACCTTCACGGTGCCTTCCGACAGACCAAGGAACTCCGCGATGTCCCGGTTCGACTTGCCCTGGGCCACGAGCTCGAGCACCCGGCCCTGGGCCGCAGTGAGCTGGAAGCGTTCGGCGAAGGCCTGGCTGGCGCGCCGGCTGCGGCTGCCGCCATCGCTGCCGCCGGTGGCCGCCTCGGGGGTGAACACCCCGCCGGCCAGCACGGTACGCACGGCTTCGATCAGGGTGTTGCTGGGGCTCGCCTTGGAGACGAAACCGGACGCACCGGCCTTCATCGCCCGCTGCACCGACTCCCGGTCGTCCAGCGCCGACACCACCAGGGCCGGCACGTCGGGAAAGCGCTTGGCGATCACGCCAAGCAGGGAAAAACCATTGATTTCCGGCAGCATCAGATCGACGACCAGCAGGTCACAGTCCGGATCGGCCTCAAGGAGCGCGAGCGCATCGGTGGCATTGCTGGCCTGCTGGCAGTGCACGCCCTCGCCCACCTGGGCAAGGGTCAGGGCCATGGCTTCCCTCACCAGCACATGGTCTTCGATAATCAGAATACGTGTCTGCATCATGGCCGCCAATTCATTGCGGATAAGTCGGTTTTCGATTCGCCTTGGCAGTTTAGCCTACCCAGCCCTGCCCAAAACGTACAAAATCGTGGTTTGCTAGCCAATTCGGCAAAAACCATGCCGCCCATCAAGATTACACATCGCCTCTCTGCGCCCCTGCGCACGCTCCCCCTGCTGATCACGCTCCTGCCGCTGACAGCGCTTGCCAACCCCGATGACATCAGCGAGGCCGGTCACCTGAGTGACCTGCCGGTCGTGCTGTCGGCCACGCGCCTGTCCCAGGCGCCGGCCGATGCGCCGGGCGCCGTCACCGTTCTCGACCGGGAGATGATCCGCGCATCAGGTGCGCGCAACATCTACGAGCTGTTTCGCCTCGTGCCCGGTTTTCAGCTCGGGATGCACACCGGCAACCAGCCGCTGGTCACCTACCACGGGCTGTCCGACGACGCCCCCCGGCGGATGCTGGTGCAGGTGGACGGCCGCTCGATCTACTCGCCCTACCTGATCTCCGGGGTCGAGTGGAACCAGATCGGCGACCTACGGCAGCAACGCCTTCCTCGGCGTGGCCAACATCATCACCCGTTCGCCCTCCGAGACCCTCGGCGGCGCAGTACGCTACCGCGTGGGCGACAACGGCATCAACGATGTCGGTGCCCGCATCGGCCACCAGTTCAACGACGTGGCCATGCGCCTCTCCGTCTCGCGCACCTACGACCACGGCTTCGGCAACTACGACAAGGGCGCACAGAACATCAACGACTGGCGCTACACCCAGCTCGCCACCCTCAACACCGAATGGCGCGCCGACAGCGCGAACAGTGTCGACTTCCAGACCGGCTGGACCGACTCCCACGAAGGCACCGGCAAGGATCAGAACGCCACCGACCCCGAACGGCCGATGCGCATCTACACCGGCTTCGGCCTGCTGCGCTGGCGCAACGCCCCGGCCCCCGGCGAGGAGCTGACCGTCACCTTCTACCACCAGGAAGAAAACGGCCGCGACCACTACAACCTCGACGTGCCGGCACGCGTCACCCTCGGCGGCACAACCCGGACAATCTACGTGCCGGTGCGCTTCGACTACGACTTCAAGGCCACCCGCGACGACCTGGAACTCCAGCGCATCACCACCCTGGCCCCGTCGCTGCGGGCCGTGATCGGCGCCGGCTGGCGCACCGACCTGATCGCCGCGCCGTCACGCTTCAACACCAACGAGCCGGTGCGCAGCACCGTGACCCGCGCCTTCGGCACCCTCGAGTGGCGCGCCAGCGAGCGCTGGCTGTTCAACGTCGGGACGATGATCGAGGACAACTCCCTCACCCGGGTGGCACTGGCACCGCGGGTGTCAGCCAACTATCATATGACGGACAGCCAGACCTGGCGTATCTCGGTCAACCGCTCCCATCGCAACCCGATGGCGTTCGAGCAGAGGTCCAGCATGATCTTCAGCAACTCGGCGCCGTTCTCGATTCCCGGGCGGACCATCCCGGCGGGCACCCCGATCAACCAGACCTTCCGCCCGTCGCCCGATCTCCATGCCGAGCGGATCACCACCTATGAGCTGGGCTATCTGGCCGAGCTGCGCGAGATCGCCACCATCATCGACGCCCGGCTGTTCCTCGAACGCGCCCGCGATCTGGTCGAGATGAAGCTCGAGCCATCCACCGTCGGCCTTTTCTCCCGCAGCAACACGCGCTACTTCACCAACAGTGGCGAGGCCAACATCCGCGGCCTGGAGATCTCGGCCACCTGGCGCCCGTCCCCGCGCACCTGGCTGACGGCCCACCACACCGCCCTGCGCATCGACAACCCCAACTTCAGCGCCACCGAAGCCAAAACCAACTCCAGCGGCTGGATCGAATACAGCGCGCCCAAGCAGAGCTCCACCCTCTTCGGCGCGTGGGAGTTCCTGCCCGGCTGGCAGTTCAGCTTTGCCAAGCACTGGATCGGGTCGATGAGCTGGTACCAGGACAACTGGCACAAGACCGCGCCCTACCGCCAGCTCGACCTGCGCCTCGCCCGCCGTCTCCCGGCCAGCATCGCCCGGGGTGAGGTCTCCGTCACCGCCCGCAACGTGGACGGCCCGGATCAGACCTACGCGCCAGACACCTCCTGGTGGGCCCGTACCATCTTCGCCGGCGTGACTCTGGAACTCTGACGCCTGATGAGGCTGATCCGGCGCGCCTTCGTCGTCACCCTGCTGGCCCTCCTGGCCTGCGGGGTGCCGCTGCACGCGCTCGCCGCATCGGTGGTGCTCGTGATGTCAGAAGAGAGCGCCGCCTTCAGCGAAGCCGCCGAGGCCCTCACCAACGAGCTGCGCAATGCCGGCCACCGCCCCCAGACGCTGATGCTTCCGCTGCGCGCCGAAGACGCCGCCGCCCTCGGCAACACCGGGCTGGTGGTCACCTTCGGCACCCGCGCCGCCCAGACCATCGCCAACCTCGCCCCCCGCACCCTGATCCTCCACACCCTGCTGCCGCGCAGCGCCTACGAGCGCCTGCCCAACCGGGGTGACGACACCCGGCGGGTGTCGGCGGTGTTCATCGACCAGCCCGCGTCGCGGCAGATCGAGCTGCTGCGCATTGCCCTGCCCGACTGGCCGCGGGTCGGCCTGGTGGTCGGCCGCGAGAGCACCGAGCTGGGCAGCCGCCTGCAGGCCAGCGCCCGGGACAAGCGGCTGCGCCCGGTGCTCGAGTACGCCAGCGAGGAGAGCGATCTCTACCCCGCCCTGCAGCGCATGCTGGCCGAGCCCACCGTGCTGCTGGCGGTGCCCGACACCCAGCTCTTCAACAACCGGACCATCTCCAACATCCTCCTGACGGCCTATCACCACCGCTCGCCGGTGATCGGCTTCTCGCCCGCCTACGTCAAGGCCGGCGCCCTGTTCGCCCTCTACAGCACGCCAGCCCAGATCGGCCAGCAGGCCGGCGAGGCCGCCCGGATCGGGCTCGTCAGCGGCAGCCTGCCGCCGCCCACCGCGCCGCGCCAGTTCCGGATCAGCACCAACACCTACGTCGCCCGCTCCCTGGGCATCACCCTCGAAGACGCCAACGTACTGCGCGAGCGGCTCGAACGTGCGGAGAACCCGCCATGATCAGCGAACGCAACCTCGACATCCGGGCCCGGACCATCCTCATCGCGGTGCTGCCGACGATGGTGATGGCGTCATTGCTGATCGGCTACTTCACCTCATCCCGGCTCTCCGACCTCGAAGAAGTCCATCGCCAGCGGGGCAAGGCGCTGGCGCGCCAGCTCGCCGCCGCCAGCGAGTACGGCGTGTTCTCGGGCAACCTCGAAAGCCTGCGCAAGCTGAGCAACGCCATCGTGGTCGAGAAGGATGTGGTGCGCGTGGTGGTCTTCGGCCCCCAGCAGCAGGTGCTCACCGAACTCGCCACCCCGGATCCTCGCCCTCCGGGGAGCGACGATCCGCCCCAGCGCTTCCGCGAACCGGTCACCGGGGTTGGCGTGAACATCGAGGACGCCTTCCTCGGCAACGGCAATGGCAACGCCCCCACCGGCACCGAACAGCGCGGCGAGGTGCTCGTCGAGATGACCCAGGATTCCCTGCGCGCCGAAGAGCGCCACCTGCTCTGGCACGCCTTCCTGATGGTGATCACCGTGCTCATCGCCAGCGTGGCCCTGGCCCTGCGGATGAGCCGCGGCATCTCCGGCCCGATCCAGCGCATCGCCACCACCGTCACCCGCTTCGGCCAGGGCGATCTCGCCGCCCGCGTGCCGGTTGAAGGCGGGCGCAGCCTGCGCACCCTCGCCGAGGGCGTCAACGACATGGCCGACAAGCTCGGCGCCTCGCGGGAGGATCTCGAACGCCAGATCGAGGCCGCCACCCGCGAGCTCCTCGAAAAGAAGGAAGAAGCCGAACGGGGCAACCGGGCCAAGACCCGCTTCCTGGCGGCCGCCAGCCACGACCTGCGCCAGCCCATGCACGCCCTCGGGCTGTTCGTCGCCGAGCTCGGCCAGAAGCCCCACGCCCCCGACACCCACCGGCTGGTCGAACAGATCGCGGTGTCGGCCGAGACGATGGAAAACCTCCTCGACAGCCTGCTCGACATCTCGCGCCTCGACGTGGGCGTGCTCGACCGCCAGATCAAGCCCTTCCCGCTCCAGCCGCTGCTCGAACGGATCGAAGTGGATTACCGCCGCGAGGCCGAGATGCGCGGTCAGCGCCTGCGCCTGCGCCCCACCAGCCTGTGGGTCGAGAGCGATCCGCTGCTGCTCGAACGCATCCTCCACAACCTCATCAGCAACGCCCTGCGCTACGCCCCGGGCGGCACCATCCTGCTGTGCTGCCGCAAGCGCGGCCGGCGGGTGCGCATCGAGGTGCGCGACAACGGCCCCGGCATCGCCCCCGACGCCCAGGAGGCGATCTTTCAGGAGTTCGTCCAGCTCGACAACCCGGAGCGCAATCGGGCCAAGGGCCTCGGGCTGGGCCTCGCCATCGTGCGCCGGCTCACCGATCTCCTCGACCACCCCCTGTCCCTCAAGTCCAGCCCCGGCCGCGGTGCGGTGTTCGCGGTCGAGCTGCCCACCGCCGCCCCCGGGGTCGTCGCCGAGGGCAGCCACCCGGTTGCCAGCCAGGCCCTCAACGGGCTCCACGTGGCGCTGGTGGACGACGACGAACTGGCCGTCGCCAGCACCGTCGGGCTGCTCGAATCCTGGGGCTGCCAGGTCAGCGCCGCCGACAACCAGGCCGACATCCTCACCGCCCTTGAAGCCGCCGGCTCGCCGCCGGACATCATCCTGTCCGACTACCAGATCGCCGGCGCCGCCGACGGACTCGAGACCATCCAGCGCCTGCGCGCCCACTTCGGCAAGCCGATCCCGGCGATCATCCTCAGCGGCGACACCTCGTCGGCCACCGCCAACGCCGCCCAGCAGGCCGAGATTCCGCTCCTGCACAAGCCCGTCCGCCCGGCCAAGCTGCGGGCCCTGCTGCAACGAAAAACCCAAGGCTGATGCGGGCGGAGTACGCTTCGGTTAAGATCAATCACTGATTTCACAACCAGACAAAAGGGGGAGAGCAATGAGCACCGAAAACAATGCACAGGATCCGCTGGAATTCATGCGCAGCATGTGGGGCAAGATGGGCTTCAGCCTGCCCGGCATGGTCACCCCGACCCTCGACGTGGATGAGCTCGACAAGCGCATCGCCGACATGAAGGCCGTCGAGAACTGGCTCAAGATGAACCTCAGCTCCCTGCAGATGGCCACCCAGGGCCTCGAGATGCAGCGCGCCACCATCGCCACCATGCAGGCCATGAGCAAGATCGCCTCGGAAGGCGGCAGCACCCCCGAAGCCGCCCAGCCCAACCCCTTCGCCAGCGGCATGTGGCCGTGGAACCTGATGCAGGGCGCCGCGGATGCCTCCAAGGCCGCCCAGGCCGCGCCGGCCCCGGCACCCGCCCCGGCCAAGTCCAGCCGCAGCAAGGACAAGTAATCTCCCCACAACCCCGGCACCCGCCGGGGTTTTGCCATTGGGCCTCAGGCCGCGCGCAGCAGCGTCAGCCAGGCCGTCAGCGTCACCGCCGCGGCCACCGTGGTGGCCGAGATCAGCCGCGCCACGCCGGGCCCGTCGCCCCCCAGCCGCATCGCCAGAATGTAGGCCGACGACGCCGTCGGCAGGGCGGCAAACGCCACCGCCACCTGGAAGGCCACGCCCGTGAGCCCCAGCGCCCGCCCCAGCCCCCAGGCCACAGCCGGCAGCGCCACCAGCTTCACGGCGCACAGATAGATCGTCCCGAAACGCCCGCCTTCGCTGCGCCCCAGCCGCAGCGCCGCGCCGACCGCCAGCAGGCCCAGGGTCACCGCCGCATCCGCCAGCCGCTGCAGGAAAGGCACCACCGGCGCCGGCAGCTGCGCACCCGACAGGTTGAACGCCAGCCCGGCCAGGGTTGCGATGATCAGCGGATTCTTCGCCAGCTCCTGCCACAGCCGGCCCTGGCCGTGGCGTACCAGCATCGCCACGGCCGCCATGTTGGCAAAGGGCACCATCGCCCCGCACAGGGCACCCATGGTCGCCACGCCGGCCGCCCCCGACAGTTTGCCGGCCACCGCAATGCCGATGTAGGTGTTGAAACGATAGGCGCACTGCAGGCGCGACGCGAAGGCCATCGCGTCCAGCCCCATCAGCGGCCGCCCGGCAAGGCCCAGCAGCAAGCCGGCTGCCATCGTGACCAGCCCGACCACGAACAGCGGGCCCATGGCGGCGATGTCGATCGTCGCCCGGGCCAGGGCGTGGAACAGCAATGCGGGGAAGAAGATGAAATAGACCAACTTCTCGACGCCGGTCCAGAAGGCGTCCGCCAGCCCGAAATAACGGCGCAGGAGCACGCCCATCGCGATCAGCGCGAAGTCGGGAAGGAGCAGCAGCAGGCTCTGCATCGCTCAGAAAAATGGCGTGACGGGCAACATCACGCCAGTGTGCCTGAAGGCCGGGCCCGGTTCGATCCGGGCTTTCCGCAAGGGGCCGCCGGGGATGCCGGCAGCCCGACGGATCACTCGTACTTGCGCTGGTCGTCGATCACCTTGCCGTCGTTGGCAAGGCTCCCGGGCGCGCAGAAGGTCACCTCGCCGCGCAGCTTGGTGAGCTCGCGGATCGAGGCCGCCACCGCCTCGGCGAGGCCCTCGGCCGGGGCGGCGAGTTCGCAGTGGAGGGTCATCCGGTCGGCGAGATCCGGGTTGTCCACCACCAGCCGACCGCGGCCGATCTCCGGGTGGCGCTTGAGCACTGCCGCCACCTGGCCCGGATGCACGAACATGCCCTTCACTTTGGTGGTCTGGTCGGCCCGCCCGAGCCAGCCCTTGATCCGCGTATTCGTGCGGCCGCAGGGCGAGATGCCCGGCAGGATCGCCGACAGGTCGCCGGTGCCGAAGCGGATCAGCGGGTAGTCGGGGTTGAAGGTGGTCACCACCACCTCGCCCACCTCGCCGGGCGCCACCGGATCGCCGGTGCCGGGGCGGACGATCTCGAGGATCACTTCCTCGTCGAGCACCATGCCCTCCCGGGCCGGCGTCTCGAAGGCAATGAGGCCCAGATCGGCGGTGGCGTAAGCCTGGTAAGCCTGGATGCCGCGGGCCGCGAGGGCCTCACGCTGGCTGGGCGGAAAGGCCTCGCCGGAGACAAAAGCCTTCTTCAGGCTGTCGAGCTTCACGCCCTGCTCGTCGGCTTTCTCCAGCAGGATGCGCAGGAAGGACGGCGTGCCGGCGTAGGCATCGGGCCGCAGGTCGAGCATCGCGGCAAGCTGCATCTCGGTCTGGCCGACGCCCGCCGGGAACACCGTGCAGCCCAGCGCATGGGCGGCGGTTTCCATCATCGAACCGGCAGGGGTGAAGTGATATGAGAAGGTGTTGTGGACCAGATCGCCGGCGCGGAAACCCGCCGCGTAAAACGCCCGGGCGAGCCGCCAGTAATCCTTGCGGGCGCCCTCGGGCTCGTAGATCGGCCCCGGCGAGGCGAACACCCGGGCGCAGGCGCTGCCCCACCGCACCGCCGCCAGCCCGCCGAAGGGCCGCGCGGCCTTCTGCAGTTCGGAGAGATCGGACTTGCGGATCACCGGCAGCGTGGCCAGCGCCTCGCGGGTGGTGATCGCGGCCGGGTCCACATCCTTCAGCAGCGCGGCGAAGGCCGGCGCGTGGGCCTTGGCGTGAGCCACCTGAGCGGGCAGCCGGGCGAGGAGTTCGCGCTCGCGATCAAGGGGATCGCGGGTTTCACGGGCGTCGTAGTAGTTCATTGGGTCTCCGCGTCCTTCTGGTTTTTTCGTTCGTCCGGTTGCAGGACGTTTTTTCCTGTTATCAACGTACCGTTGGCGAGGTAGCGCCCCCGCCCCCCTGCCAACCAAAGGCACCGTGTAGGTCGGACTTCAGTCCGACATCAATGCCACATCAACCCGGGCTTGTCGGACTGAAGTCCGACCTACAGCACATTCGTTGGCCGAGACTCCCCCCGGCGGGCGACCGACTCTCTTGCTTCACCAATAAAGGAAGCAAAGACATTCACGTAGGTCGGGTTAGCGCAGCGTAACCCGACGCCCGAACCCGACCGACCGACACGCGCTGGCACCAGGCCACGTCGGGTTACGCTGCGCTAACCCGACCTACCCAAAACCGCGTCAACTCCGCACTCCATCCAGCCAAGGCTCGGTGGTTCCCCGGAGCCCGTCTGAGGCGCCGAGCAGCGCACCGGCGGGCGGGGCTTTCCGGCGCAGCTGTCTGAGCCCGCAGGGCGAGTTCTGCGCCGGCCGCCTGACGGGAGCAGCGCAGGGGAGTCATTCGCAAAGCGAATGACCGCCGAAGCCGGGTCGCCTTTCTTGCCTACTTCTTTGGCGAAGCAAAAAAGTAGGTCGCCCGCCGGAACGAACTCCCCGGCCAATCCCTGCCAACCGAAGGCACCACCGCATCAACCCGCGATGTCGGACTGAAGTCCGACCTACAGGGAAGCGCCCCGCAGCCTTCCTTACGACAACCAGCGCTTCCGGCGCCGGTAGTGCTTCACTTCCCGGAAACTCTTCCGTCCCTCCGACGAAAGCCCCAGGTAGAACTCCTTCACGTCTTCGTTCGTCCGCAGGTCGGCGGCGTCACCTTCCATCACCACGCGGCCGTTCTCCAGGATGTAGCCGAAGTCGGCGTAGCGCAGGGCGACCATGGTGTTCTGCTCGGCCAGCAGGAAGCTCACGTTCTCCTTGCTGTTGAGGTCCTTCACGATCTCGAAGATCTCCTCGACGATCTGCGGGGCGAGGCCCATCGACGGTTCGTCCAGCAGGATCATCTCGGGCTTGGCCATCAGGGCGCGGCCGATGGCGCACATCTGCTGCTCGCCGCCCGAGGTGTAACCGGCTTGCGAGGTGCGGCGGGTCTTGAGGCGCGGGAAGTAGGCGTACACCTTCTCCAGGCTCTCCTTCAGCTCCGCGCGGGACTGGCTGCGGGTGTAGGCGCCGGTGAGGAGGTTCTCCTCGATGGACAGGTGACCGAAGCAGTGACGGCCTTCCATCACCTGGATCACGCCCTGCTTCACCAGATCGGCCGGCGTGAGCTGGTCGATGCGCCGGCCCTTGAACTCGACGCTGCCCTTGGTCACGTCACCGCGCTCGGCCCGCAGCAGGTTGGAGATCGACTTGAGCGTCGTGCTCTTGCCGGCGCCGTTGGCACCCAGCAGGGCGACGATCTTGCCCTGGGGCACCTGCAGCGAGACGCCCTTGAGCACGAGGATCACGTGGTCGTAGATGACCTCGATGTTGTTGATGCTGAGGTAAGACATGGCGTCGGCCATCCTCCGGTGCGGGGCGGCGCGGGCCACCCTCGGTCGTTCTTGTTCTTGGAATGTCGGGTTACGCTGCGCTAACCCGACCTACGCAACTGCGGGGATTCGGTAGGTCGGGTTAGCCCGCAGGGCGTAACCCGACGAAACCGGCCCCCGATCAGCCTTCCTTCGAGCAGTCGCGCGGCTTGATGCCTTTTTCCTTGGCGTAGGCGGCGGCGGATTCTTCGATCATGCCGCGCACCAGCGGACGGTCGGAGTCGATCCAGTCGGTGATGACCTTCCACTGGTTGCCGTCCCATTGCTGGAACTTCACCTTGCCCGGGCCTTCGTGATCAGCACACGACAGCTTGAGCGGCGGCATGAAGCCGGTGGCGCCCAGGGCCTTCAGGCGGGCGTCATCCAGGTTGAGGTTCTCGAAGCCCCAGCGCATCTGCTCGCCGGTCATCGCCTTGCCCTTGCCGAACTTCTCCTGAGCCTTGCGGATCGCTTCGACGGTGATGATCCCGTGCACCACGCCGCGGTTGTAGTACACCGAGCCGATGCGGGTCTTGTCTTCCATGTTGCCCTTGTCCTTGCCGTACACGTGCTTCTTGATGTCGGCGACGACCGGGTAGTTGGCGCCCGGCACGTTGAAGCCGGCAGCAATGAAGCCCTTGGCGGCGGGGCCGGCGGGGATGGTGTCTTCCTCGGCGCCAGACCACCACACGCCGAGCAGCTTCTCGCGGGGGAAGCCGGTCTTGGCCGCCGCCTTGATCGCCGTCGGGTTCATCACGCCCCAGCCCCACAGGATCACGTAGTCGGGCTTGGCCTGGCGGATCTGCAGCCACTGGGACTGCTGCTCGTTGCCCGGGTGGGCCACCGCGATCTTCAGGACTTCAAAGCCGTGCTTGGCGGCCAGCTTGTCCATGATCGCGTGGGATTCCTTGCCATAGGCGGAGTCGTGATAGAGCAGGCCGATCTTCTTGCCCTTCAGCTTGTCCATGCCGCCTTCCTTCTGGCCCATGAAGTTCACGATGGCCGAAGCCTGGGACCAGTAGGTGGTGATCATCGGGAAGACCCACGGGAACACGCGGCCATCGGCGGCATCGGTGCGGCCGTAGCCGATGGTGACCATCGGGATCTTGTCCTGGGCAACCTTCTCGAGCACCGAGTAGGTGATGCCGGTGGAAACCGGCTGGAACACCGAGTTGCCGGTGGAGCCTTTCTTCTTCAGACGCTCGTAGCACTCGACGCCGCGGGCGTTGTTGTATTCGGTCTCACACTCTTCCCAGGTGAGCTTGACGCCATTGACGCCACCGTCCCGCTCGTTGATGAGCTGCATGTAGTCGATCCAGCCACCGAAGATCCCGGCGCCGCCGGCCGCGTAGGGGCCGACGCGATAGCTGGGCAGGCCGATGAACTGTTCGTCGGCGCTCGCCACGGCACTGCCCAAGAGGCCGGCGATGGCAGCACCCAGCAGAACGGTGTGCTTGAGTTTCATGGTGTGTCTCCTTTATTGGTGTGGGTGCTACGACGAAACAGGGTTATTACCCACGTTCGTGAAGAAAGCGTCGCGAGCAGGCCCGAGGCTGGAACGAGGAGCGGAGCTGTACGTGAGGTACAGCGAGCACCGGAGTTTCAGGATCGGGACGCGCAGTAGCTTTATTCATGAACGTCAGTGCGGGAAAGGCCACAGGCGGAGCTTCTCTTTCGCGATCTGCCACAGGCGGGCGAGGCCGTGGGGCTCGACGATCAGGAAGAAGATGATCAGCCCGCCGAACACGATCAGCTGGAAGTTGGACACGAAGCCCGCCCCCAGGGATTGGCCGAAGATCATCGGCACGAAGTTGTCCAGGAAGATCGGCAGCAGCACGATGAAGGCCGCCCCGAGGAAGGAGCCCATGATCGAGCCGACCCCGCCGATGATGATCATGAAGAGGATCTTGAACGACAGGTCGAGGTTGAAGGCTTCGGGCTCGACAGTGCCGATGTAGGTGTAGGCGTAGAGCGCGCCGGCCACGCCGCAGTAGAAGGAGCTCACCGCGAAGGCCAGCAGCTTGGTGCGCATCAGGCGGAAACCGATCACCTGGGCTGCCACGTCCATGTCGCGCACCGCCATCCAGGCCCGGCCGGTGGAGGAGCGGACCATGTTCTTGGCCAGCAGCGCCATCACCACCACGATCAGGAAGGTGAGGATGTACTTGGCCTCCGGCGACGCGAAGGTGTAGCCGAGGATGGTCACGTCCTGGGCGGTGACGACGCCCGACGACGAGTTGTTGGAGAACCACGGAAACTTCACCAGCGCCCAGACGATGAAGAACTGCGCCGCGAGGGTTGCCACCGCCAGGTAGAAGCCCTTGATGCGCAAGCTTGGTAGCCCGAACAGGATGCCCACCAGCGCCGCGGTTGCCCCGGCAAGCACCAGCGCCACCAGAAACGGCATGCCGTCGATGCGCAGGATGAAGTTGTAGGCCGCGAAGGCCCCCACGGCCATGAAGGCCGCCGACCCGAGGGACAACTGCCCCGCGTAACCGGTGAGGATGTTCAGCCCGAGGGCGGCGAGGGAGAAGATCAGCACCGGGATCAGGATGGCCTTGAGCCAGTACTGGTCGGCGAGCAGCGGCACCGCCACGCCGAACACCAGCATCAGCACCCAGAACCCGATGCGGTCCTGGCGGATCGGAAAGATCCGGGCATCTTCGGCATAACTGGCCTTGAACTGGCCGGCTTCACGGTAAAGCATGGGTGGGTCTCCTTCTCCGCTCAGGCCGCTGTCCGCAGCGGGCTGACAGTCTTGTTATGGTGTTCGGCGATGGCCTCTGCGGGGCGCGCGGGCTGGGATGCATCGATGCGCAGGAAGCGCGCAGGCTGGCGAGGACGCTGTTGCACGCCCAAACCCTTTGTTTCGGTGCTGCGAAGAAACACTTCGTCGCTGCGAAGAAAGGTTGCAGCGCTGCGAAGAAAGGTTTCGTTGCTGCGAAGAAAGGTTGCAGCCTCGAACATAAGGAGTTGACGCTCCAAACCTTTATGTTGACGGTCGAACATCAACATTTCGCCCTCGAACATAAGCAGTTCACCCTTCAACATCGACCTTTCGCCCACCAGCATCGACTGTCTGATCGCGGAAGAAGGCTTCGCGGCGGCCAGACCCTTCATCGTCGCGGCGCCAGAGGCATGGATTCGGTTCATCGCCTTGCTCCCGGTCACACGCGGTCGATGTGCTTCTCGCCGAACAGCCCTTCGGGGCGCACGAGCAGGAAGGCCAGGGCCAGCATGTAGGGGAACCAGCCTTCGATGCCGCCTCCAACGAACGGGCCCACATACACCTCGGCCAGCTTTTCGGAGGCGCCGATGATGAGGCCGCCGACGATGGCGCCGGGCACCGAGGTGAAGCCGCCGAGGATGAGCACCGGCAGCGCCTTGAGGGCCGTGAAGGTGAGGGCGAACTGCACGCCGTTGCGGGCGCCCCAGATCATCCCCGCCACCAGCGCCACGAAGCCCGCCACCGCCCACACCACGCGCCAGATGGTCTGCAGCGGGATGCCGATGGACAGCGCGGCCTGGTGGTCATCGGCCACCGCCCGCAGGGCCCGGCCCACCTTGGTGTATTGGAACAGCAGGGCCAGCAGGGCGACCAGCGAGGCGGCCACGCCCGCGGCGAAGAGGTCGAACTTGGAGACGCCGATCTCGTAGTTGTCCATCAGCCAGGCGATGGGCTCATCGACGATGCCCAGATCCAGCCCGCGCACGGTGGCGCCCCAGGTCATCTGGGCGAGGCCCTCGATCACGTAGGTGAGGCCGATGGTGGCCATGAAGAGCGTGATGTGCGGCTGATTGACCAGCGGTCGCAGCACGATGCGCTCGGTGAGCGACCCGAGCACGATCATCGCGATGAAGGCCAGCAGGAAAGCCAGCCAGAACACCCCGCTGCTGTCCGCCTCCAGCCCCAGCCAGCCGGGCAGCACCTCCTGAAAGCCGACGAAGGTGAGCGCGGCGAAGAACACCATCGCCCCCTGGGCGAAGTTGAACACCCCCGAGGCCTTGTAGATCAGCACGAAACCGAGGGCCACCAGGGCGTACATGACGCCCGACAGCAGGCCGCCGATCAGTACTTCGATGAAAAATTGCATGGTCTCCCCCGCCTCTTAGTGTGAGGTGCCCAGGTAGGCCTTGATGACCTCCGGGTTGTTCTTCACTTCGTCCGGTGCGCCATCGCCGATCTTCTTGCCGTAGTCGAGCACCACGACGCGGTCGGAGATGTCCATCACCACGCCCATGTCGTGCTCGATGAGGACGATGGTGGTGCCGTAGTGGTCATTCACGTCGAGGATGAAGCGACACATGTCCTGCTTCTCTTCCACGTTCATGCCGGCCATCGGTTCGTCGAGGAGCAGGATGTCCGGCTCGGCGGCGAGCGCCCGGGCCAGCTCGACGCGCTTCTGCAGGCCGTAGGGCAGGCGGCCCACCGGCGTCTTGCGGATGTTCTGGATCTCGAGGAACTCGATCACCTCTTCCACCTTGATGCGGTGCGCGATCTCTTCCTTCTGCGCTGCGCCCCAGTAGAGCGCGTGCTGCAGGAAGTTGCACTTCATCTTGAGGTTGCGCCCGGTCATGATGTTGTCGAGCACGGTCATGCCCTTGAACAGCGCGATGTTCTGGAAGGTGCGGGCGATGCCCTGCTCGGCCGCCTCGTGGGGCTCCATCTTCTTGCGCAGCGCCCCCTTGAAGAAGATCTGGCCTTCCTGGGGGTGATACACGCCGTTGATGACGTTGAGCATCGAGCTCTTGCCCGCGCCGTTGGGGCCGATGATGGAGCGGATCTCGTGCTGCTTCACGTTGAAGCTGATGTCGGTGAGCGCCTTCACGCCGCCGAAGCGCAGGGAGATGTTCTGGAGGTCGACGATCACGTCGCCAATCTGTCTGGCCATGGTCGCTCTCCGTCAGGCCGCTTTCCGCGCGGGCGGAAAGATCTTGGCGTCCTCGATACGCAGGTCGGCAGACACCTTGTTGGTGCGGCCGTCCTCGTAGGTCACCTGGGTTTCGATGAACTGGCTCTTCTTGCCGGCGTAAAGGGCGTCGATGAGCACCTCGTACTTCTCGGCCACGAAGTTGCGGCGGACCTTGCGGGTGCGGGTCAGCTCGCCGTCGTCGGCGTCGAGCTCCTTGTGGAGCACGAGGAAGCGCTTGATCTGCGAATCACACATCTTGGGGTCGGCGGCGAGGTCGGCATTGACCTGCTCGACGCACTCGCGGATCAGGTCGTACACCTGCGGCTGGCAGGCGAGATCGGTGTAGCCCGAGTAGGCCATGCCCTTGCGCTCGGCCCAGTTGCCCACGGCTTCCAGGTCGATGTTCACAAACGCGGTGACGAAATCACGGCCGTTGCCAAAGCACACGACTTCCTTGATGTGCTGGAAGAACTTGAGCTTGTTCTCGATGTAGTTGGGCGCAAACATGCCGCCGCTGGTGAGCTTGCCCACGTCCTTGGCGCGATCGATGATCTTCAGGTGGCCGTCGGCGTCGAAGAAGCCCGCGTCGCCGGTCATGAAGTAGCCCTCGGCGTTGATGGACTCGGCGGTGGCATCCGGGCGCTTGTAGTAGGCCTTGAGCAGCATCGGGCCGCGCACCAGGATCTCGCCGTTGTCGGCCAGCTTGACCTCGACATTCGGCGCCGGGGTGCCGACAGAATCGAGCTTGATCTGGCCGTCGGGCTGCAGGCACACGTAGGCGCAGGTTTCGGTCTGGCCGTAGAGCTGCTTGAGGTTGATGCCGATGGAGCGGTAGAAGCGGAACAGATCCGGCCCGATGGCCGCACCGGCGGTGTAGGCCACGCGGATGCGGCTCATGCCGAGCACGTTCTTGAGCGGGCCGTAGATCAGCAGGTTGCCGAGCCAGTACTGCAGGCGGTCGCCGCCGGAGACCGGCTTGCCGTCGAGGATGTCCGCGCCGCAGCGGCGGGCCACGTCCATGAAGTGATGGAAGAGCTTGCGCTTGATGCCGCCGGCGTCTTCCATGCGGATCATCACCTGGGTGAGCAGGTTCTCGAAGACCCGCGGCGGGGCGAAGTAATAGGTGGGGCCGATCTCGCGCAGGTCGTTCATCACCGTCTCGCCCGATTCGGGGCAGTTGATGGTGAAGCCGGCCACCAGCGCCTGGGCGTAGGAGAACAGGTGATCGCCCACCCACGCCATCGGCAGGTAGGAGAGGATGTCGTCCTCGTCCGACAGCTTGTCGAACTGGCAGCCGCCCTGGGCCGCGGCGATGAAGGCGCCGTGGGTCTGGCACACGCCCTTGGGCTTGCCGGTGGTGCCCGAGGTGTAGAGCATCACCGACACGTCGTCGGGGCTGCCCTTGTCGATCTCGTGGCCGAGGAAGTCCGGGTGGTTGCGGTCGTGGATGCGGCCCATCTCGAGCACTTCATCCAGGCCGTGCAGGAAGGTCTGGTTGTAGTGGCGCAGGCCGCGGGGGTCGTCGTAGATGACGTGCTCGAGGAGGGGCAGCCCTTCCTTGATCTCGAGCATCTTGTCCACCTGCTCCTGGTCCTCGACGCAGGCGAAGCGGATCTCCGCGTCCTGCATCACGTAGGACATCTCCTGGGCCACGGCGTCCTGGTACATCATCACCGGAATGCCGCCCAGGCACTGGCAGGCCGCCACCGACCAGTACAGCCGCGGCCGGTTGTCGCCGACCACCGCCAGGCGGTCGCCGCGCTTGAAGCCCAGCTCGGCCAGCCCGCTGGCAATGGCGCGCACCCGCTCGGCCACTTCGGCCCAGGTGTAGGTTTGCCAGATGCCGTATTCCTTTTCGCGCATCGCCGGCCGATTGGGCCGCTGCCGGGCGTGGTGCATCAGCAGGCGCGGAAAGGTGTCCAGGCTGCCCATCTCGGCCGAAGTCTCGCCGGTGTTTGCCATCCCCATCCTCCTCCGGTCTTGTCTCGCGTCGTGCCCGCGGTCCGGAAACGGCCGCGGATAGTGTGTTTTGTGACGTGAGGACAGTCTGGCAAACCATGTTTGCTCAACTGTTTTTCAAATGTACGGAATTGTGATTGGGGTACGGAAACTGAAGCCGCGCGCGAAAACGGCGGCCAAAATGGCGCGAAAAGTCGCGTCGGGCGCACTTACATGTCGCAAAGGCGAATGGCGCACGATGAATGCCAGACGCGCTTCTCCGCGATCTCCGGCAGCGCCGGGTAAGGGTTGATTCCACGCGCATCGAGGCGCTGCAACTTGTCCGCAGGGGGCGGTGGGCGATCGTCTGCTCTGAAGGGCGCTTTTTTATACTTTTTATACATCGGCGGTGCTACAAGGTGAGCCCTGCCAGCCCCCCAAAGATCGATCTCCATGCCGCCTCCAGATACTTCGATCCATTGGGTTGATATCGACGGATGTCTTCACGAAGTGTCAGTCATCGTGATCTCGGGACCGACGTGGTTCGCATATGGGCAGATCGGGAAGATATCGATCGGCGTAACGGGTGCGTCGATTGATCAGGCGCTCAATACCTGGAAAAAAAATGCCACCGAACGGCGCTTCGCTCGCTAGGGCGCTGCGTACTTCCGCCCAGGCTTTTCTCGATCGCCGTCCACCGCCCGGGCTCGGCCCCACGCTTCAACTCGGCGAGGAAGTTGGCGGCGGGCCAGAGAGCCTAGCCCTGGCCGTCACCAATGCCCGGCAGCACGCTTAGGCGAGCGACAACCCGCTCATCGATCACGACGTTCAATCTAGGCAGTGGGTCCAGCTTTAGCTGGGCGATTCTTCGCGTGTATTCACGCGCCGGTTTTCGCCCGCGGCTTCAGGACGCGCGCGATTTGCCGGCCTTTCCCGGCACTTCAGGGCGTGTCGGGGAGGATGCCGAGGGCTTTCAGCGAGGCCCTGGTAAGCGCCGGGCGCAGGGCCAGATCGGCCTGCTGGCGGATGTCGATGTTGGTGGCGAAGACCCAGGTGTCGTCCGGGGTTTCCACGTAGCCCACGTACCAGCCGATCTGCGGTGTGGCGCGGGCGGCCCAGCCGGTCTTGGCGTAGAGGGCGTAGGCCGGAGTGCGCTCGGCGAGCATCACGGCCTTGAGGGTGGCGTAGTTTTCGGCATCGAAGGGCAGTTGCCGGCGGACCACCTGCTTGAGAAACGCCACCTGCTCCTGCGCGCTGATCTGCAGCGCCCCATCCAGCCAGAAGGTGGTGGTGTCGAAAGGTTCGGTGAGCTCACCATAGCCGGCCTTGCGGATGTAGCGGCGGTAGGCTTCGCCGCCGACCCGCTCGGCCATCTGCTGGTAGCACCACACGCAGGAGACGCGGAAGGCGCTGGCCAGGGTCTGGTCGCGGTTCCAGTCGGGGATGTCATGCTGCCGGCCGTCCCACTTGAGCACGCTGTCGGCGGTGATGGCCTTTTCCTGCAGGGCGATCAGGGTATTGAAGACCTTGAAGGTGGACGCGGAGGCAAAGCGCCGCGCCGCCCGGGTGTCGTCGTGAATGAACGTGCGGCCGTCGCGCAGGGCGCTCACCACCAGCGTCCCCTCGACCTGCTGGCCGGCAAACACCGCGGCGATGCGGGCGTCCTCGGCAGACGCAAGCTGGGCGAAGGCGAAAAGGGCGACGAAGACGAGGCGTTTCACGGGCGGGACGCAGGGCGTGGCGGGTCCGTCATCTTACCGGCGCGACGGCCGCCATCGCCCATGAAAACGCCGCCCTCAGGCGGCGTGGGGTGGAACGACGATCGGGCTGGCGGTCAATTGGTGTCGCGGCCGCCGATCGGGCCAAGCTGCTGGTTCACATCGGACCACTGGGTCCAGCCGTAATAGGAGCCCTGATAGGTGTCGCCACTGCGATAGGCATCGGAGTCCTTCATCATGTCGGTCCTGACCGAGCCTTGCGAGCCGCCCGCGGCGGTAGGCTCCATGCTGTCGTAGGGATCGCTCCCCATGCTGCGGTGCAGGCTCATGTCGTAGGAAAACGCCTGCAGGCTGTCGTAAAGATCGGCTGCGCCGGCGGGCGCGACGGCCAGAACGCTTCCCATCAGGAAACCGGCACCGATTTTCGCCAAGAGACTCTTTTTCATGTTGTCCTCCGTTGGGTGTTCCTCCCTGAAAAAGAGTGGTGGAACAGCGCCCGGATGAACCCGGGAGCCGCTCCCGATTGCAGGCGGGCACCTGAATGCCCGCCTGCCATGACCACCAGATTGACCCGCCCAGGAGGCAGGTCCGGATCGGCTTCTGTCACCTTTTCATCATAGTCGACGGATTTACTCAACAAAGGAGAATCGCCACACCGGGGCGATCACTTGGCGGCGGTGCGCAGCGGGCCGCTGCCCCGCTCGGGCGGCAACACGTCATCCAGCGCCAGCAGGGCCAGCACGCCGGCCACCAGCGAGCGGTGGGCCAGCGGGGTATTGGCATACCAGCGGGAGAGATAGCTGCGCAGGCTGCTGCGGGCGTCGTCGGGGTCGAGGTTCATGTAGCCGAGGGCCTGCCAGTTTTCCGGGTTGCGCTCGAAGAGGGGCAGCAGCAGATTGGCCAGCACCTCGTTCTTCTCGCGCAGATAGGGGTTGTGGCGCAGCTCGTCCTCGTGGGCCTGCAGCCAGGCAGCCAGCGGCGCGTCGGGCGGCAGGCGGCGGTGGCCTTCGGAGACCAGCAGGTCGAAGAAGCGCCGCAGCCGGTCGGCCTCGCCCGCCCATTCTGGCCCGGGTGGCTCCGATTCCCAGCGCTGGGCGAGATGACGCAGGGTGAACAGGGAGGCCGTCTCGCAGAGGGTTTCCTCGAACCACTGGTTGTCCCGCCGGGGCGGGCTGCCTGCCGGGTGGGCGTCGTGGTTGGACATCACATGGCACAGCTCGTGGGCGAACTCGTAGGCGTAGAGATGCCAGTTCTCGTCGCGGGCGTGCAGGCGGATGCGGAACTCGCCGCCGGGCCCACGGCCGTAGAGCGCCATCGGCGGGCCATCGGTGTGGGTGACGACGATGGGCACGGTGAGCCCGCTCGGCAGACGGGGCAGCAACTCATCGGCCACGGCGTTCAGCACTGTCTCGATGGATTCCTTGCGCCCGCGCCCCCAGCCGCCGCCCTGCACCTGAATGCTCAGGCCGAGCTTGCGGCCTTGGGATTTCTTGACCGGCACCTCGCCGCCGTCGGCCCAGGCCAGGGAGCACATCACCGAGGCCAGGATGAAGGGCACGCGCATGCCCCGCCGCAGCCAGTCGGCCGTGACGGCATCACGGAAGAACGAGCGTCTGCGCTTCCTGTTCATGTCACCCGCGATCTGGCGACGGAGCCGGCCGGATGCCCGCCCCTCGTTCCATCATAGATCGCCCCGAAAGAATGCCAAGACGACCGGCAATCCGCCCTCCAAGTGCCAATTAGCACACAAAGTCTCACCCACCGTGGGCGTTATCATCGGATGTGATCCGTTCTCGTCACACTTTTTCACCTCCGGATCGGCCCCTAGATGATGATCTCTGCCCTTCGCCGCTCCCTTCTCACGCTGGCGCTCTGCCTTCCCTGCCTGTCCACGGCCCTCGCCGTCGATGCCCCGCCGACGGCTGCCGAGGCACGCATCGAGGCCGCGGCCCTGGCCGCCCAGGCTGCCGTGCAGATGGGCCCGCGGGAGATCGAGCTGGGCGATCAGGGCGTGCTCAAGCTGCCCGAAGGCTTCGGCTTCATCCCGAAGGCCGAGGCCCAGGCGCTGATGGAAGCCCAGGGCAACAAGAACGGCGGCAAGGGTTTCCACGGGCTGGTGGTGAGCCCCGATCTGGCCGGCTTCGTGGCGGTGGAATTCACCCCCGCCGGCTACGTGAAGGACGAGGAAGCCCGCGACTGGAACGCCGACGAGCTCCTCAAGAACCTCAAGGACGGCACCGAGGCCGCCAATGCCGAGCGCCGCAACCGCGGCCTGCCAGAGTTCAACGTGGTCGGCTGGGTCGAGGTGCCGAGCTACGACCCCGCCACCCACCGGCTGGTGTGGTCGGTGGCCGCCCGCGCCAAGGATCCCCAGGGCCGCGGCGACGGGGTCAACTACAACACCTACGTGCTGGGCCGCGAGGGCTACTTCTCGATGAACCTCGTCACCAGCATGGATCGGGTCGAACTGGAAAAGCCCACCACCCGCGAACTGCTGGCCGCCCTGACCTTCAACGAGGGCAAGCGCTACGCCGGCTTCAACGCCGCCACCGACCGCATGGCCGAGTACGGCCTGGCCGCGCTGGTGGGCGGGATGGCCGCCAAGAAGCTCGGGCTGTTCGCCAGCCTGGGGCTGTTTGTCGCCAAGTTCTGGAAGGTCGGCCTGCTGGCGATGGTCGGTCTGGGCGCCGGCGCCAGCCGTGTGCTGGGCCGCAAGAAGGACACCACGCCCTGATTTGAGCGATTTCGCCGCCAGTCGAGAACTTGCCCACAAGCGGCATGTCCAGGAGAATCCACTGGCAAACTAATTCGGCATCTCGGATGGACGGCCCTGCGCGGGCCGTTTTTCATGGATGCGCCCGGTCATGAAACTCCTCCTGCTTCTTCTCGGCGGCGCCAAGTTCGGCAAGCTGCTCACCACCGCCGGCACCATGCTGCTGTCCATCGGCGCCTACGCCCTGATCTGGGGCTGGCGCTACGCCGCCGGTTTTGTCGCGCTGATCTTCTGCCACGAGATGGGCCACTACCTGGCCGCGCGCCGGCGTGGCCTCAACGTGGGTGCGCCCACCTTCATCCCCTTCCTCGGCGCATGGATCGAGCTGAAGGAGCAGCCCATGAACGCCGAGACCGAAGCCTACGTGGCGATGGCCGGCCCCGTGGCGGGCACCGCCGCCTCGCTGCTGTGCTATTTCGTGGCCCGCTCGGAAGGCAGCGACCTGCTGCTGGCCCTGGCCTATTCCGGCTTCTTCCTCAACCTGTTCAACCTGATCCCGGTTCCGCCGCTGGATGGCGGGCGGATGACCGGCGTGGTGTCGCCGAAGTTCTGGCTCGTCGGCGCGCCGGTGCTGGTGGCGATCTTCCTGTGGCGCCCCAGCCCGATGCTGGTGATCGTCGCCCTGCTGGCCGCCCCCCACATGTGGCGCGCCTTCCGCGGCGAGGCCGCGCCTGCCCCCGGCTACTACGACACTCCGCCGGCCAAGCGCATCGAATACGCCGTGCTCTACCTGGGCCTGACCGCCTGGCTGGCCGTGATGACCCACGACGTGCACGAGATGCTGTCCGCCGTGCGCCGAGGGTAGCCAACAAGTCAACATGCATACCGGAAAAATGTCTGCTATAGATACTTAAGGACGTTTTCATTCAGATATGCCAACGGAGGTCCGGTATGCACTCATCAGAGCCCCGCAATATCGTCGTGTGCTGTGACGGCACCGGTAATGTATGGAGCCCCGGGCGAGATAAAACCAATGTCACCAAGCTATACGAAGCACTAGAGAAGTCAGACGGACAGCTCACCTATTACGACCCTGGAGTCGGCACCGCAGATGGCACGCTTGCCGGCGATGGTAGCGGGGGTTTGCGATTTCGCGACACCCTCCAGCGTGTCGGCGGTCTCGCATTTGGGGATGGCGTTTGGACCAATGTAGCCGAAGCCTACACATTCCTCTTACGCAACTACCGCGAAGGCGACCGAATATTTCTTTTCGGCTTTTCTCGCGGAGCATTTACCGTCCGCGCCCTCTCAGGCCTGGTCCTCATGTTCGGACTACTACGCCAAGAACATGAAAACCTTATTACTTCTGCCTTACGCATTTACCGAAGCAAGAACTCGACCAAGAAAAGCAAGAAGAACAGAGAAGAAGCCGCTAGGGACTTCAAGAGCTCTTTCGCTCAACGCTATGGCGACACGCGTGACGTCCCAATTCACTTTATTGGGGTATGGGATACGGTCGAATCCGTAGGCATCTGGCAATTCGTCGGCGCGTCGATCACTAGCGACCCGACGGTTAAACCGGGCCTCCATCATGTCCGCCACGCGCTAGCGTTAGACGAACTTCGGTGGCCATTCAAACCCAGGCTCTACAGTTCACCAGTCGAAAAGCTGGAAAATCACAGCTACAAACAGGTCTGGTTCCGTGGATCACACTCGGATGTCGGTGGAGGCTACAAGGATGACTCGGGGCTAGCCAATATCACTTTAGGCTGGATGGTCCACGAAGCCTCAGAGAAAGCACTTTTTGTAGATACAGTAGCACTGACGAGTCAATATCAGGGTGACGCCTTGGCCACCCTGCATAGCGAGATTACATCGATGCCTATGTGGGTTCTGACGGGCATGTTTGGCCGCGAGCTTCCAGCCGAGCTCACCATCCACGACAGCGTTATGGAACGCACGCAAGCGGGTGATCCTCCGCCACTCACACTGCCCACTATTTATTCATGTGAAAAGACCCAAAAGAGCACCCCCTCAACAAAAACTTATCTAAATAGCGCACCCGGACAACCCCGCCACCAACACTCTTCAAAATTACTGCTTCTGACGATGGCTATCTGCGCTGCAATCGCTAGCGCAATCTTTGCTTCCGGAGGAGCAAGAGCCAGGCAACTCGCACTGGACTTTCAACCCTGCTACATCCTTGGCGCATGCCAAGACCTCGGCAGTTACCTCGAAGCTTTTCCCTCCGGGCGCGAGGGGGTACTGTATTTATTAAGACTAGACGGACTATTCATCTTCTTCTACTCAATCTCCATTATTCTCTTGTTGTTCTACATGCTTCAATGGCGCAGCCAAACCAGCTATCCATCCAAGCACCTAGGCCGTCTTGCATGCTTCTCTGCAGTCGGGCTACCGCTAGCCGATATCGCAAAGAATACGCTCTCGGCTTGGGCAATTCAGACCCACCTGCAAAAAGCTATAAGTGTGCCACTGCTCCCGATTGAATTTTGGATCTTCGTCTATTCAGCCGGCACCTCGATGTTCGTTGTTATGAAATTCGTCTTACTAGCTTCACTGGCTTTCGTTTTGCTTTACACCGGAGTAAGCGCTCTCACACAAGGCCGACGAGTCCACAAAAAAACAGGGGCAAGCGTAACAACCATCCGGTAGCCACACCCAATTACAAGATTAGCGTTCAGGCGATTCATCACTCCAACACAAAATCGACGAGGAGGCGACAATGAAGCAAACACTTATCCTGGCTGCAGTGATGGCCTGCATTACTCAAGCCCACGCAGGCACTAATGTAGGATTTGCGACCTACGGACGGGCCAAAATACCCGCGGAGTGCAAATCCGCAACCATAGATGAATCAACAGTGCAAATTAACAATAGGATTCTCAACTGCAACTGCGTATCGATTCTGCCGCGCTTCCTTCGCCCGAAAACCGCAGAAGCGAAAGAGGCCATGGCGGCGCCTGGCCACAATTTTGTCGTACTCTTGAAATCAGTATGGATGGGGAACTTTACCCCGGAACGGCAATGGTTCTCCTTCGACGCGCCCCACTCGCAATACGCTCTTGTCGCAAAAGCTTTCCAATATGGTGACAGCAGCGGTGGCCTGGACTTTTCCCCACAAGCCCACACATCAGGACGAGTCATTTACTTCAGCGACGATGTTCGTCCGGGTCAGTTCCTTAACTTCGGGCAATTAATCATCTCCGGCCCTGTCCAATACAAAGGAAACCCGGTCGCCATCAGTTTGTTCGCCATTGAGATCGATAGCGACAAGAAGAACGAACGCAGCGCAAATCTCATATCCACCTTAGCTGCAATCGGACGAACCGTCGCAGCGCCTGCTTCACCTGTACTGAACGTATTGGAAACTATTGGCACAACGCTAGTGCGCCTAAACAAAGACGATCTCAACTTACGTTACGACACGATAAGCCTGGACGCCGGAGGTCTGCGAGGCGAGTTACCTGCGGCATTTCTTGCTTACGGTGACTATATCCTCTTACGCAACGAGAAGCGGGATCTACCTTTCCAGGAGATCGGATCACTTTTCTACAACCCGACGGAAAGCCGGCTGTATGAAGACGAAGAGTGCAAGCGCTTATGGCCAGGCAGAACGCCCGGCGACGCCTACGCAGTCATTCAGGTCAACAAGCAACAAACGGAATCGACAGCCGCCAACTATCAGACGTTTTCGGAATTGAAAACGCTAATCGAAAACGCAGAAGAAACAAAAACGAACGACTTCAAGAAAGCAGGCGATAAAATCGCAGAAACCCTGCAAGCCAATAGCAACTACCGCCGCATTCTGAGCGCAATAGAAAGCGGGGAGGCACATATTGGAAAAAACAACATCGACCCCAAAACAAAGGCGAGAATAAAGATTGCGCTTAACGACCTAGAGAAAAGCTTTTCCACCGATCCAAAAGCCAACGAAAAACTGAACTCTGAGCAGTCTTTGATTCTCATCAACCGCTTGCGGAGCATTTCAGACGATCGATCAAACGAAATATCCAGCAGCGATTTCAAAGCAAGCACCATGCTCGCTATTTTTGAGGAAAAATGGAAATAGAACTTTTCAGTTACGCCCCAATAACCGATTGAAAAATCAGACGTGATTCACTACTTGGAGCACTGTCCAGAACACCTGTACGCGTCTGCCAACACGGGCTTAGCGCGTACAGGGTCCAAGAGAGTTTACATGCTCCGCCGGTACTGACCACCCACGTCGTACAGCGCGGTGGTGATCTGGCCCAGGGAGCAGTACTTCACCGCATCCACCAGCACCGCGAAGACGTTGCCGTTTTCGATGACGGTCTCTTTGAGCTTCGCGAGCCACTTGGGCGCTTCCTCGGCGTTGCGGGCCTGGAAGTCGGCCAGGCGCTGGAGCTGGCTCTGCTTTTCGTCTTCACTGGAGCGGGCCAGTTCGATTTCCTGCTGGGCCATGCCCTTCGGGTTGAGGAAGGTATTGACGCCGATGATCGGGTAGGAGCCGTCGTGCTTCTTGTGCTCGTAATAGAGCGACTCTTCCTGGATCTTGCCGCGCTGGAAGCCGGTTTCCATTGCGCCCAGCACGCCGCCGCGGGAGCTGATGGCTTCGAACTCCTTGAGCACCGCTTCTTCGACGAGGTCGGTGAGTTCCTCGATGATGAAGGCGCCCTGGTTGGGGTTCTCGTTGTTGGCGAGGCCCCATTCGCGGTTGATGATCAGCTGGATCGCCATCGCCCGGCGCACCGATTCCTCGGTCGGGGTGGTGATCGCCTCGTCGTAGGCGTTGGTGTGCAGCGAGTTGCAGTTGTCGTAGATGGCGATCAGCGCCTGCAGCGTGGTGCGGATGTCGTTGAAGTCCATCTCCTGGGCGTGCAGCGAGCGGCCGGAAGTTTGAATGTGGTACTTCAGCTTCTGGCTGCGCTCGTTGGCGCCGTACTTGTTCTTCATCGCCACGGCCCAGATGCGGCGGGCGACGCGGCCGATCACCGAGTATTCCGGGTCCATGCCGTTGCTGAAGAAGAAGCTCAGGTTGGGCGCGAAGTCGTCGATGTGCATGCCGCGGGCGAGGTAGCTCTCGACATACGTGAAGCCGTTGGACAGCGTGAAGGCCAGCTGGCTGATCGGGTTCGCGCCGGCTTCGGCGATGTGGTAGCCGGAGATCGACACCGAGTAGAAGTTCTGCACCTTGTTATGGACGAAGAACTCCTGGATGTCGCCCATCATCTTGAGGGCGAATTCGGTGGAGAAGATGCAGGTGTTCTGGCCCTGGTCTTCCTTCAGGATGTCGGCCTGCACGGTGCCGCGCACGGTGGCGAGCACCCATTCGCGGATCTTCTGGTATTCGTCGTCGGTGGCGTCGCGGCCGTTCTGGGCCTTGAACTTGGCGAGCTGCTGCTCCAGCGCGGTGTTGAAGAACATCGCCAGGATGATGGGCGCCGGGCCGTTGATGGTCATCGACACGGAGGTGGTCGGGTTGACCAGGTCGAAGCCGTCGTACAGCACCTTCATGTCGTCCAGCGTGGCGATGGACACGCCGGAGTTGCCGATCTTGCCGTAGATGTCCGGACGCGGATCCGGGTCGCAGCCGTACAGCGTCACCGAGTCGAAGGCGGTGGAGAGGCGATGGGCCGGCATGCCCTCGGAAACCTTCTTGAAGCGGCGGTTGGTGCGGAAGGCGTCGCCTTCGCCGGCGAACATCCGGGTCGGGTCTTCACCTTCGCGCTTGAAGGCGAACACGCCGGCGGTGAAGGGGAAGGAGCCGGGGACGTTTTCCTTCATCAGGAAGCGCAGGGTCTCGCCGTCGTCCTCGAAGCGCGGCAGGGCGACCTTGCGGATCTTGCTGCCCGAGAGGGATTCGGTGGTGAGAACGGTGCGGATTTCCTTGTCGCGGATCTTCACCACGTACTCGTCGGCCGAATACAGCTCGACGGTCTTCGGCCACATGTCGAGGAGCTTGCGGCTGGTGGCGGTGAGCTCGCCGTCCTTCCACTCGATGAGTTCGGCAAAGCTGCCGGCGTCCTTCTTGCAGCCTTCGAAGAGCTGCTTGGAGATACGCAGGGCCTGACGTTCGCGGGCGACGCGGGCCTGTTCGGACGTGTGCTTGTGGTAGCCGCGCACGGTATCGGCGATCTCGGCGAGGTAACGGGTGCGCTCGGCCGGGACGATGGCACGGCCGCGGCTGGAGGCCTTCACCGCCACGATGGGCAGCTTGGCGCCGTGCAGCTTAAGGCCCTTGGCGGCGAGCGCCGGAGCCAGCGCCTGGTACAGGGCGGTCACGCCGTCGTCGTTGAAGCGGGCGGCCATGGTGCCGAACACCGGCATCTCGTCAGTGTTCTGGTTGAACAGCTCGCGGTTGCGCTGGTACTGCTTGCGTACGTCGCGCAGGGCGTCTTCCGCGCCCTTGCGGTCGAACTTGTTGATGGCCACGAAATCGGCGAAGTCGAGCATGTCGATCTTCTCGAGCTGGCTGGCAGCGCCGAATTCGGGGGTCATCACATACAGCGACACATCGACGAAGGGGACGATGGCGGCATCGCCCTGGCCAATGCCGGAGGTTTCGACGATCACGAGATCGAAACCGGCCAGCTTGGTGGCGGCGATGACTTCGGGGAGGGAGACGGAAACTTCCTTGCCGGTGTCGCGGGTGGCCAGCGAACGCATGAAGATGTTCGGATGCTCGATGGCATTCATGCGGATGCGGTCGCCCAGCAGCGCGCCGCCGGTGCGCTTGCGCGACGGGTCGATGGAGATGATCGCAAGCTTGAGCTGGTCGTTCTGGTCGAGGCGGAAGCGGCGCACCAGCTCGTCGGTGAGGCTGGACTTGCCGGCGCCACCGGTGCCGGTGATGCCCAGCGCCGGGGTCTTGAGGCTCTTGGCGGCCTCGATGACCGCGGTCTTCACGGCGTCCGGGTAGGCGCCATTTTCAAGGCCGGTGATGATCTTGGCGAGCACGCGACGATCGCCCGACTTGAGGGCTTCCACCACGGCGTCGGCACCCTGCGGGCCGGCGTGGGAGAGGTCCTGGTCGCACTTCTCGACGAGGTCGTTGATCATGCCCTGCAGGCCCAGCACCGCGCCGTCTTCGGGCGAGTAGATGCGGGTGACGCCGTAGTCGTGGAGTTCCTTGATCTCGGCCGGGACGATCACGCCGCCGCCGCCGCCGAAGACCTTGATGTTCTCGCCGCCGTTCTCGCGCAGCAGGTCGATCATGTACTTGAAGAACTCGACGTGGCCGCCCTGGTACGAGGTGATGGCGATGCCCTGCACGTCTTCCTGGAGCGCCGCGTTCACGATCTCGCCCACCGAGCGGTTGTGGCCGAGGTGGATCACCTCGGAGCCGGTGGACTGAAGAATCCGCCGCATGATGTTGATGGACGCATCATGTCCATCAAAAAGTGCTGCGGCAGTGACGAAACGCACCTTGTTCTTGGGCTTATAGGCGACGAGTTTCTTGGCAACGCTCAGGTCGGTCATGCTGTCTCCCCCAACTCATGTTTATCAGTCCTTGAATGGTAGAAGGCCGCCCACGCCTTTGCCATTGCCGTTGTCGACGGGATTCGTGCAAAATCCGCCAAACGGCAGGCAGCGTCGCCAGCCCTGACTCCACCGGATCGGAGAACCCCCTTTGGCAAGCTCCGCAGCCCGCAAACGCACAAGCGTATCAATGGGTTTCGTCACCGGAATGCTTTCCGGAATGCTGCGTCGCAATATCGACCCAGCCCCCCACCTGGCCGGACTCGACATCGATCTTGCAGACGCGGCCAGTCGGGTGCCGGTCGACCGCTACGCGACCCTCTACAACCGGATCATCGCCGCCCTCGATGACGAAGGCTTCGGGCTGTTTTCCGGCAGCATGCGGCCGGGCAGTTTCGAGTTCCTGTGCCGGGGCATGCTCGGCGCCCCGACCCTCGCCGACGCCCTCGACCGGGCCCGGCGTTTCCTGTCCATCGTGCTGCCCGATCTGGCGGTGAGCATCGAACGCCGCGACACCCGGGCCGAGCTGCACATCGTCGAATCCGCGCCCCTCACCGCCCACCCGGACGATCCGGCGCGGGTGTTCGCCTTCGAGTGGCTGCTGCGCCTCCTCCACAGCCTGTCGTGCTGGCTGGCCGGGCGCGGGCTGGCGCTGGATTCGGTGGATTTCCCGTTCAGCCGCCCGGACCACGCCGACGACTACGTGCTGGTCTATACCGAACGCTCCAGCTTCGTCGGCGGGAAGCGCCTCACCGCCCACTTCAACGCCACCCTGCTGGACCTGCCGATCCGCCGCGACGAGGCCGCCCTCGCCAGCTTCCTCGAAGGCGCGCCGGGCCGCATCAGCATGCTCTACCGGCGCGACCGGGCCACCGTGCTGCGGGTGCGTGACCTGATCCGCGACGCCCTGCCGGCGAGCCTCTCGCAGGACGACGTGGCGAGCCGCCTGCACATGTCGCCGCGCACCCTGCACCGCCGCCTCGAAGAAGAAGGGGCGAGCTTCCGCGGCATCAAGGAAGCCCTGCGCCGCGACATCGCCCTGGCCCGCCTCACCAAGACCCGCCAGCCCATCGCCCAGGTGGCCGCCGACCTGGGCTACGCCGACACCTCGGCCTTCTACCGCGCCTTCACCGGCTGGACTGGCATGTCGCCCGAACGCTACCGACGGCAACTCGCCGGTCAAAGCCACGAAAAACGCGGCGACCCATCCTAGAATTGCGCCATCCGTCCGTCCGCCACATCATGCCCCCTCCCCCCCCTCTGACCGACGCCCTCGTCCGCGAAGCGGAGTCGCTGCTGCTCGGCCTGCTGCGCAACGACCTTATCGGCGTCTACGTCATCCAGGATCACGTGCTCCGCTACGCCAACCGGCGCTTTGCCGAGATGTTCGGCTACACCCCGGACGACATCCGCAACCAACCGGCGCTCGAGCAGTTCGTCGCGCCCCACGACCGGGAGCGGGTGCTCGCCAACGTGGCCCGGCGCATCCGCGGCGAAGCCAGCACGGCCCACTACACCTTCCGCGGCAAGCACCGCGACGGCCGCACCCTGGAGATGGAGGTCTTCGGCAACCGCACCCAGCTCGAAGGCCGCCCGGCGATCATCGGCCTGATGCTCGACATCACCGCCCGCAAGGCCGCCGAGCAGACCACCGTCGAGCAGCTGCACTTCATCGGTCAGCTGCTCGAGGCCATCCCCAGCCCGGTGTTCTTCAAGGACAACCAGGCCCGCTACCTGGGCTGCAACAAGGCCTTCGAAACCTACATCGGCCGCCAGCGGGGCGAACTCATCGGCCGCTCGGTGTTCGACATTTCCCCGCCCGAGCTGGCCGCCCGCTACCACGAGGCCGACCAGCGGCTCTTCGACCACCCCGGCGTGCAGACCTACGAGGCGTCGGTCGAATCCACCGACGGCATGCGCAAGGAAGTCATCTTCAACAAGGCCACCTGGCTGCGCTCCGACGGCAGCGTGGGCGGGCTCGTGGGCGTGATCACCGACATCACCGACCGCAAGCAGACCGAAGCCCTGATCTGGATGCAGGCCAACTACGACCCGCTCACCGGCCTGCCCAACCGGCGCCTCCTCAACGACCGCCTCGCCGAGCAGATCAAGCGCGCCCAGCGCGACCAGGGCAGCCTGGCCGTGCTCTTCATCGACCTGGACCGCTTCAAGGAAGTGAACGACGCCCTCGGCCACGAAGCGGGAGACCAGCTGCTGATGGAAGCCGCCCGCCGCGTGGTGGGCTGCGTGCGCGGCACCGACACCGTGGCCCGCCAGGGCGGCGACGAATTCACCGTGCTGCTGCCCGGCCTCTCCGAGCGGGCGCCCATCGAGCGCATCGCCGAAGACATCATCCTGGCCCTCACCGAGCCCTTCCAGCTGGGTAACGAGCAGGCCTACGTCTCCGCCAGCATCGGCATCACCCTCTTCCCCCAGGACGCCGACAACCCCGTCGCGATCCTCAAGCAGGCCGACCAGGCCATGTACCACGCCAAGGAAGAAGGGCGGAACCGCTTCTCGTACTTCTCGCCCGCCATGCAGGAGCGCGCCATGCTGCGCGTGCAACTGGGCAAGGACCTGCGCGCCGCCCTCGCCGAGCGCCAGCTCAGCCTGCACTTCCAGCCCATCCCCAGCCTGTGCAGCGGCAGCATCCACAAGGCCGAAGCCCTGCTGCGCTGGACCCACCCCCAGCGCGGCCCGGTGCCCCCGGCAGAGTTCATCCCGGTGGCCGAGGAGCTCGGCCTCATCGACGCCATCGGCGCCTGGGTGTTCCGTCAGGCGGTGGCCACCGTCGCCCGCTGGCGCGACATGCAGCCCGCGGGCGCGACCGATGAGGTGCAGATCACCGTCAACGCCTCGCCCCGCCAGTTCGCCACCGGCACCTCGCTCGAAGTGCTGCTCGACGAGCTCGACCACCGCCACCTGCCCGGCAGCTGCATCGCGCTGGAGATCACCGAAGGCCTGCTGCTCGACGAGCGCCCCACGGTCACCGCCCAGCTCGCCCGCCTCTCCGCGGCCGGCATCCAGATTTCCCTCGACGACTTCGGCACCGGTTACTCGGCGATGGCCTACCTCAAGCGGATGGACATCCACACCCTCAAGATCGACCGCTCCTTCATCCGCGACCTCACCACCGACCCGAGCGACCTCGCCATCACCGAGGCCATCATCGCCATGGCCCACAAGCTCGGGCTGGAAGTGGTTGCCGAAGGCGTCGAGACCGAAGCCCAGCGCGACTGCCTCATCGCCGCCCACTGCGACTACGGCCAGGGCTACCTGTTCGCCCGCCCGATGCCCGAGGACGCCTTCCTCAAACTCATCGCCTGCCAGCCCGCATGATCGCCCGCATCGCCACGCCGTTCATCAAGCCCAGCTCCCCCGAAGAGCTGCGCCGCTACGATCTCCTCCTCGCCGGCTTCGACCTGCTCGACCAGGCCATCGCGGTGTTCGACGCCACGCCCAAGCTCGTCACCTGGAACAAGGCCCTGCTGCGCCTGCTGGATTTCCCCGAGGATCTGGTGCGCGTCGGCACGCCCTTCGAGGAGTTCCTGCGCTTCAACTTCCAGCGGGGCGAATACGGCAGCGGCGACGTGGAACGCCTGATCGCCGAGCGCATGGCCTCGGTGCGCGCCTTCCAGCCCCACAACGCCGAGCGCACCCGCCCCAACGGTCAGGTGCTGGCGATCCGCGGCGTGCCCATCCCCAATCTGGGTTTCGTGTCGCTGTGGACCGACATCACCGAACAGCGCCGCTACGAGCGCCTGATCGAGAGCCAGAACGCCGAGCTCGAAACCCGCGTCCGCGCCCGCACTGCCGAGCTCGAAGCCGCAACCGCCCGCCTCGACGCCCTGGCCGGCCAGCTGTCGCGCAGCGAGGAGCGCCTGCGCCTGATCATGGACGCCATCCCCGCCCTCATCGCCTATGTGGATGCCGGCGAGCGCTACCGCTTCGCCAATCGCGGCTACACCGAATGGTTCGGCTTCAACCGGGACGCCATCGTCGGGCGCAGCATCGAGGAAGTCTTCGGCGTCGAGGCCTACGCCCAGATCAAGCCCTACCTCGACCAGGCCGCCACCGGCGAGCAGGTCAGCTACGAATACTCCCGCACCAACGCCGCCGGCAAGCAGGTGTATGCCCGCAGCGCGGTGGTGCCGGAAGCCTCGGTGGCCGGCGGCGTGCAGGGCTACTTCGTGCTCTCCATCGACATCACCGAGCAGAAGGCCAGTCAGGCCGCGCTGATCCAGGCCCAGAAGATGGAAGCCGTCGGCCAGCTCACCGGCGGCCTCGCCCATGATTTCAACAACCTGCTCACCATCATCACCGGCAACCTCGCCACCCTGCAGGACAAGCTCCCAGCCCACCGGGGCTACGAGGACTACCTCGCCCCGGCGCTCTCCGCCGCCCGCCGCGGCACCGAGCTGATCCGCCGCCTGCTCACCTTCTCCCGCCAGCAGCCGCTGGAGCCCAGCCCGGTGGAAGTCGGCGCCCTGGTGCACGGCATGACCCAGCTCCTGTCGCGCTCCCTCACCGAGCGCATCGCGATCCACCTGGAGCTCCCCACCGAAAAGCTCTACGCGCTGGTGGACCCGCACCAGCTCGAAAACGCCCTCCTCAACCTCGCCATCAACGCCCGCGACGCCATGCCCGAAGGCGGCGAGCTGCGCATCGCGGTGGCCCGCCGGCACGTGTCGGCCAGCCTCGCCCTGCTGGTCGAGGTGCCCGCCGGCGAATACGTGCAGTTCGATGTCTCCGACACCGGCACCGGCATCCCGCCCGAGCTCCTGCCACGGCTCTTCGAGCCCTTCTTCACCACCAAGGCCTTCGGCACCGGCAGCGGGCTCGGGCTGGCGATGGTGTATGGCTTCATCCGCCAGTCCGGCGGCAACATCCGCATCCTCAGCACCCCGGGCAAGGGCACCAACGTGCGCTTCATCGTGCCGATGACCGCAGCCCCCGCCGCCAGGCCCGCCGCGCCGCCGCCCGAAACCATCGACCTCGCCGCCGAAAGCCGCCTCGTGCTGCTGGTCGAGGACGAGCCCGAGGTGCGCAAGGTGATCCGCCAGCAGCTCACCGAGCTCGGTTTTCCGGTGATCGAGGCCGCCAACGGCTTCGAGGCCCGAGCCATGCTGGAGGCGGTCGAGGACATCGCCCTCCTCGTCTCCGACACCGTGATGCCCGCCATGGGCGGCCGCGAATTGGCCGCCGCCGCCCGCAGCCTTCGGCCTACACTGCCGATACTGCTGATCACCGGCTACGCCACCGGCGACGCACCGCCGGGCACGCCCTACATCCCGACCCTGCGCAAACCCTTCGACCGGGCCGCCCTCGCCGCCGCCATCCGCAGCGCCGTGGCGCCCTTCGCCCCCTCGGAGCCCACCGCCCCATGACCACGCCCGACAAGGACACGCCACTCATCTTCGTCGTCGAGGATGAAGCCGACATCGCCCGGCTGATCGCCGGCACCCTCGCCGAATACGGCTTCCGCAGCGAAACCTTCGGCACCGGCCGGGCCCTACTCTCCCGCGCCCGCCGGGAGCAGCCCGAACTCGCCATCCTCGACCTGGGCCTGCCCGACATGGACGGCCTGCAGGTGCTGCGCGAACTGCAGGAGAACCACCCCTGCGCGGCGCTCATCCTCACCGGCCGTGACGGCCTCACCGACCGGGTGCTGGGCCTCGAGCTCGGCGCCGACGACTACCTGGTCAAGCCCTTCGAGCCCCGCGAACTCGTCGCCCGGGTGCGCTCCATCCTGCGCCGCTACCAGAAGGCCCCCGCCAGCGAACCCGCCGGCCACAGCGCCGTGCGCTTCGCCGGCTGGCATTTCGACATCGGCCGTCTCAGCCTCACCCACGAAGACGGCCGCGAGGTGAGCCTCTCCGCCGCCGAAGCCGCCCTGCTCCAGACGCTCCTCAAGCGCCCCAACAAGATCCTCACCCGCGAGCAGCTCATCGGCGAACGCGAGCTCGACCCCTTCGACCGCAGCATCGACGTGCGCATCTCCCGCCTGCGCCGCAAGCTCGAGGACGACCCGCAAGACCCGAAGATCATCAAGACGGTCTACGGCGCCGGCTACCTGCTGTGCGCCAGCGTCGAGTGGCTGGGCTGATTCGCCAACAAAAAACCCGCCCCGCCTGAGGGCGGAAGCGGGTTCGGGATCGACGCGAAAACAGCCTCAGTCGAAGGGCTTGGGCCGCGGCGTGGCATCGGCCGACGGCGGCAGGATCGGCATCGCAAACTGCGGCTGCTTGCCGGTCAGCGTCTTCAGGAAGGCCACGATGCGGGCGTTCTCCTCGGCACTGAACTTGCGGCCCAGCTGAACCCGACCCATGGTGTCCACCGCTTCCGGCAGGGTGTTGGCGGCGCCGTCGTGGAAGTACGGATAGGTGAGCTCCACGTTGCGCAGCGTGGGCACCTTGAAGTTGAAGCGGTCGGCGTCCTGGCCGGTCACCGCCACGCGGCCCTCGGCCGGGCTGCTGGCCTTGTACGGCTCCACCACGCCCATCTTCTGGTACGAATTGCCACCCACCGCCGGGCCGTTGTGGCACGCCACGCAGCCGCTGTCCTTGAACAGCTTGTAGCCGGCCAGTTCGTCGGCGGTCAGCGCCTTCTTGTCACCCTTCAGCCACTTGTCGAAGCGCGAATCCGGCGTCACCAGGGTTTCTTCAAAGGTGGCGATGGCCTGGGTCACGCGGTCGATGGTCACCTCGTCGCTGCCAAAGGCCTTCTTGAAGGCGCCGCGATAGCCGGGGATGGTCTTCAGGGTGCTCACCGCCAGGTCATGGCTGTAGGCCATCTCGCCCGGGTTGGCGATCGGGCCGCCAGCCTGGGCCTTCAGGTCAGCCGCACGGCCATCCCAGAACTGAGCCAGGTTGAAGCGCGAGTTGAGCACCGTCGGCGCGTTGATCGGGCCCTTCTGCCAGCCGTGGCCGATGGACGACTTGAGGTTGTCGCTGCCGCCCATCGACAGGTTGTGGCACGAGTTGCACGAGATGAAGCCGGACTTCGACAGGCGCGGATCGAAGAACAGCATCTTGCCCAACTCGGCCGTGGCCGGGCTGGCGACGCGGGCGGGGGCGATCGGCTGGATGGGCTCGCCACCGGTGGCAGCATTGGCTGCCGACAGCGGGGCAAGCAGGCAGGCAAGCAGCGCAAGGCCGGGCTTGAATTCGAATTTCATGGGACGCTCCAGTGGGTGATGACGGCGCCCCGCATGCCCGCCGAGAGCTGCACGACAGGCTGGGCCGGACAGCCTTTGATTATCCCGCACAAAACTTAAGCAATGCTTAAGAGATACCCGAATGTCGTCACCACCCGAAAACAAAGGCAAGCCGGCTACCCATCGAAACACCCCGGGCGGTGCGACCCCGCCATCGGCGCCGCGCCCCTTCCTCGCCCCGCCCCCCGCTCGTACAATTTCCGGTTCTGACTAAATAAACGAGGGAGAACAACCATGACCAGACCTTTCAAGATTCTCGGCGTCCAGCAGATCGCCATCGGCGGCCCGTCCAAGGATCGCCTGCGCACCCTGTGGGTGGACATGTTCGGTCTCGAGATCACCGGCAACTTCAAGTCGGAGCGCGAGAACGTGGACGAGGACATCACCGCCATGGGCAAGGGCCCGTTCAAGGTCGAGGTCGACCTGATGCAACCCCTCGACCCCGAGAAGAAGCCCGCCGTGCACACCACCCCGCTCAACCACGTGGGCCTGTGGGTGGACGACCTGCCGAAGGCCGTCGAGTGGCTCAGCGCCAACGGCGTGCGCTTTGCGCCGGGTGGCATCCGCAAGGGCGCGGCCGGTTTCGACATCACCTTCCTGCACCCCAAGGGCAACGAGGAGTTCCCCATCGGCGGTGAAGGCGTGCTGATCGAGCTGGTCCAGGCGCCGCCGGAAGTGGTGGACGCCTTCGCCAAACTCGCGGGCTGATCGCCCCGAAGGGACAGATAACCGTCCCGGCACCCCCACGGCGCGGGAAAACGAATACCATTCGCATTCCCGCGCCATCCAATCAGATTGAAGCCATGAATCACTCCAGCCAGGCCCTGGCTGCACGCCTCGTTCGCCTGCTGCTGCTCTGTCTGGCCATTGCCGGATATCTCGCCGCATCGGTGGCCAGCGCCGCCCGCAACGAAACCGACTGGGACGGCGATCCGGTGACGCGTTTCCGGGCCAGCCTCAGTCAGGCCGAGCTCATGTGGCTGGACGCCCACCCCGAACTGCGGGTCGGCAACGGGCCCGACCACCAACCCTTCTATTCATGGCGCGACAAGCGCTACACCGGCCCCAGCGCCGACTACCTCGAGCTCCTCAGCCGGCGCACCGGGCTGCGCTTCACGTTCACCCGTTACGACGACTTCCCCAGCGCGCTGCAGGCCCTGGAGCACGGCAAGGTGGATATCATCCCCACCCTCACCCCCACCGAATCGCGTCGGCGCAAGTTCCTGTTCACCGGTGGCTACCTGCACTCCCCGCCCATCATCGTCACCCGCAGCGGCAACGGCGCGGTTGCCCTGCCGGGCAACCTGGAAGGCATCCGGATCGCCATCGAAAAAGGGCATGCATCCCTCGACGTCCTGACGCGCAGCCGCCCCAAGGCCATCTTCGTCGAAACCGCCACCTCCGCCGACGCCCTGCGCGCCGTCTCCAATGGCGACGCCGACGCCTACGTGGGCATGCTGGCGGTCGCCCATTTCTACATCGAGCAGCTCGGGCTGGCCAACCTGCAGGTGCGCCAGCGCTTCGACGCCGACCTCTCGGCGCTGGCCGTCGCGGTGAGCAACACCCAGCCGACGCTGATGGGCATCCTGCAAAAGGCGATGCGCTTCATCAGCGAGGACGAGGGCAAGGCCCTGGTGCGCCGCTACCTGCCCCCGGGCGACGGCATTCCCGGCGTGTCCTTCCAGCTCACCGCAGCCGAACAGGCCTGGCTGCTCGGCCACGGGCCGGTGCGGATGGGCTACGACCAGGCCTTCTACCCCCTCAGCTACACCAACCGCCATCACCAAGCCGAGGGCTACTCCATCGAGCTGTTCCGGCTCCTGCGCGACAAGGCCGGACTCACCGTCAACGAGACCGCCGGCCCGTGGTCATCGGTGCTCAAGAAGGCTTTCGGCGGCGACATGGACGTGCTGGTGGCCGTCGCCAACACCCCCGAACGCCGCGAGCACCTGCACTTCATCGGCCCCTATCTGTCGTCCCCCACCGCCATCGTCACCCGCAGCAACTTCCAGCAGGTGTGGGATCTGGCCAGCTTCACCGGGCGCAAGCTGGCCCTCCTGAAAGATCACTTCCTGATCAACCGCATCCGCAGCGCCTACCCCAGCATCCAGCTGATCGAGGTGACCACCCAGGAGGAAGCCCTCAGCCTGGTGGCCGCCGGCTCGGCCGACGTGGCCATCGGCAACCTCCACGCGGTCAATCGGCTCATCCAGTCGCGCTTTCTCGGCACCCTCTACATCGCCGGCCACGTGCCCGACGGCGACAGCGAGCTCTACTTCGGCGTCACCAAAGACGCCCCCGAGCTCGCCGCCATCCTGCGCCGGGCGCTCGAGTCGGTCACGCCCACCGACATCGCCACCGCCAAGAACCGCTGGCTTGACACGGTGTACAACCCCGGCCAGCCGAGCACGCCGATCACCACCATCCAGCCGCTGCACCTGTGGCTCGGCCTCGCCCTTACGGCCGGCTGCCTCCTCCTGGGGTTCGGGCTGACCCGCGAGCGCCTCGCCCGCCGCGAGACCGACGCGCGCCTGACTGCGCTCACCCGCGCCCTCGCCCCCCTCAACCAGAACCTCGGCCGCGATGCCGCCGCCCTGCAGCGGGCGCTGATGGACGACGACCCCGCCCTCGCCATCGACCTCGCCGGGCTCATCCAGACCACCCAGCACGGGCTCGAAGCCGCCCTTCGCGACGCCGTAAACGGCAAACCGCCGGCAGACACCTGAGGTATCCGCCGGCGGTCTGGCTCACGCGCCGCTACAGCGAACGCGCCTGGAAGGTGTTGCAGGCGTTCAGCTGGCCCGATTCCATCCCACGCCGGAACCACCGCACCCGCTGCTCCGCCGAGCCGTGGGTGAAGCTGTCGGGCACCGCATAGCCCTGAGCCTGCTTCTGCAGGCTGTCATCGCCGATCGCCGTGGCGGCGCGCAGCGCCTCGTCCACATCGCCCGCCTCGAGGATGCCCCGGGCCGCGTCGGCGTTCTTCGCCCACACCCCGGCCAGGCAGTCGGCCTGCAGCTCGAGCCGCACCGACAGCGCATTGGCTTCGCGCTCGCTGGCGCGCTCCCGCGCGGCCTGCACCTTCTCCGAAATCCCCAGCAGGTTCTGCACGTGGTGGCCCACCTCATGGGCGATCACGTAGGCCTGGGCGAAGTCGCCCGGCGCCTTGAAGCGGGTCTTCAGTTCCTGGTAGAAGGCCAGGTCGATATACACCTTGCGGTCGGCCGGGCAATAGAACGGCCCCATCGCCGCCTGGCCCACCCCGCAGGCGGTGCGGGTGGCGCCCGTGAACAGCACCAGCGTCGGCTCGACGTATTCCTTGCCGCCGGCGCGGAAAAGCTGGGTCCAGGTATCTTCGGTCTCGGCCAGCACGTGGCGGATGAACACCGTCTCCGCATCATTGGCCGGCGGCCCCGCGGGGCGCGACGCGCTGGGCGCCGGCGCCTGCACCGCCTGGTTCAGCACGACGCTCGGATCGACCCCGAAATACATCGCCACCAGCGCCAGCACGATCGTGCCCAGGCCGATCCCCCGCCCGCCGATGGGCATTCCACCGCCACCTCCGCCGCGCCGGTCCTCGACGTTGCTGCTCTCCCGGCTGTTGTCGAAACGCATCGATGTTCCTTTTTGGATGAGGGGTCAACAATAATCGGGGCGCCGCCCCGGCGCGAGGAAGCCCGCCACCCGCGCCCTTTTCGACACACAAAGTAACGTATCCGACAACAGGCTGCCGCGCAGCAGCGCCGCCTCGGGCCGGTTGATTTTTTTGCGTCGCAACATTTTCCTTGTGTCGCCTTGACATTATCGCTATAGTGCTCGGTCCGGTGCAAAGCGGTTCGCACCGAGTCACATCGTCCCTGACCTTCTATATCTCCCGTATTCGACGAGAGGTTGTCCTGATCGGTTAGTGCCGATATGCCAGTCAGGCAGCCTTATTGTTGCGCGCACATCCTGCGCCGCGACGCGTTGCCGTTTTTTCTTCGCGGGCACCGCATCCGCAGTACAAAGATAAAGGAAGCGAACATGGATTTCGCCAGCCTCGGCCTGTCCGAGAACATTGTCAAAGCCGTCAACGAAGCCGGCTATACCGACCCCACCTCCGTTCAGCAAGCCGCCATCCCTGCCGCTCTCGCCGGCAAGGATCTCGTCGTCTCCAGCCAGACCGGCTCCGGCAAGACGGCCGCCTTCATGCTGCCCTCCCTCGAGCGTCTGACCACCGAGCCGACCATCAAGGCCCGCGGCCCCCGCGTGCTGGTGCTCACCCCGACCCGCGAACTGGCCGTGCAGGTCACCGAAGCCACCAAGCGCTACGGCAAGAACCTGCGCTACGCCAAGGCCGTCAGCGTCGTCGGCGGCATGCCCTACCCGGTGCAGAACAAGCTGCTGTCCAGCCCCTATGAAATCCTCGTGGCCACCCCCGGCCGCCTGATGGACCAGATGAACAGCGGCCGTATCGACTTCGCCCGCCTCGAGATCCTGATCCTCGACGAAGCCGACCGCATGCTCGACATGGGCTTCGTGGACGACATCGAGGCCATCTGCGCTAAGCTGCCCGCCAGCCGCCAGACTCTGTTCTTCTCGGCCACCCTCGACGGCCAGGTCGCCCGCATGATGCAGCGCCTGCTGAAAGATCCTGAGCGCATCGAGATCGATTCCGCCCAGACCCGCCACGAGAACATCGAACAGCGCCTGATGGTTGCCGACGACATCGGCCACAAGAACCGCCTGCTCGACGGCCTGCTGCGCGATGTCGGCGTGGATCAGGCCATCGTGTTCACCGCCACCAAGCGTGACGCCGACGCCCTGACCCTCAACCTCGAGTCCATGGGTCACTCGGTTGCCGCCCTGCACGGCGACATGAACCAGCGCATGCGCACCCGCACCCTGGATCAACTCCGTCGCGGTCACCTGCGCGTGCTGATCGCCACCGACGTTGCCGCCCGCGGCATCGACGTGCGCACCATCAGCCACGTGATCAACTACGACCTGCCCAAGGTTGCCGCCGATTACGTCCACCGCATCGGCCGCACCGGCCGTGGCGGCTCCAGCGGCATCGCCATCAGCCTGGCCGAGCGCCGTGACGTGCGCCTGCTGCGCGCCATCGAACGCTACACCCGCCAGCCCCTGGCAGTGCACACCCTGCCGGGCCTCGAGCCGCGCAGCACCATGCCCGCCGACGACCGCCGCCCCGGCGGCCCCCGTCGCGAAGGCGGCCGCAGCTTCGGCAACGCACCGCGCTTCGGCGACAAGCGTCCGTCCGCCGGCCACGGTGGCGCCCGCTTCGGCGACAAGCCCGCCGGCGGTTTCGGCGGTGGCCGTTTCGACCGCAACGAGCGTCGTGACGACACCCGTGGCGACAGCCGCCCGGCCAGCCCGTGGGCCGGCCGCAGCGAAGGCACCCGTGATTTCGGCGACAACCGTCGCACCGAATTCGCCGACCGTCCGCGTCACCCGGAACATCGCACCGAGTTCCCCCATGTTGCCAAGCGCAGCTCGACCCACCACAACGCCGGCAGCGGCTTTGGCGGTGGCCGCAGCGGCGACGGCGGCAAGCCGCGTGCCGGCCGCACCTTCAACCGCGACCGCTAAGTCGCGGCGGTAGCTGCAAGCCAGATCAAGGGACGTCCTCGGACGTCCCTTTTTTCATCCCCCGGCCGGGCCGCCAAGCGCGGGAAAGCCGTCAAAAAACCCCTCTTCTCCCGGGGTTGATTCCCCCCGCCCCGCCTATGATGAAAGTACGCATCCGAAGGCGCGGACATCCGTGCCCGTCCGCGCTCACACCAAAGGGGGAACAACCATGAAAATCACCAGTCCTGTCGTCGGCGAAATGGAAGTCTCGGCCGACCGCGTCATCGACTTTCCGGCCGGCCTGCCGGGCTTCGAGAACTGCCGCCAGTTCACCCTGGTGCATACCGCCGACACCGATGCGCCCAAGCTGTTCGTGCTCCAGTGCCTGGACGATCCCCAGGTCGCCTTCACCGTCACCACGCCGGACATCCTCGGCCTCAACTACGAATTCACCCTCGGCGATGACGAGGTCGCCGCCCTTCAGCTGGGCAGCGCCGACGACGCCAGCGTGCTGCTGATCGTCAGCCGCGGCGAAGGCGCCTCGCCGGTGCGCGCCAACGTGATGGCCCCGCTGGTGCTCAACACCGCCACCCGTCGTGGCCTGCAGAAGATCATCGGCAAGGTGGACGCCAGCGTCACCCTCAAGGCCATCGGCTGACCCCGCTGCCAGCCGATGTAACAAGGGCGCCACCAGGGCGCCCTTTTTCATTGCGGCCAGCCGCGCTCAGTAGAGCAGGAAGGGCCGCCGGGTTTCGTCCCATTCGCGCTCGTCGGCCTGGGCCAGGGCGTCGAGATCGCCGGGGCGCGAGTTGCGGTCATCCACCCACTCGCGCAGGATCTCCGAGCCGTTGATGAGGTCGATCGCCAGCCGGTCGTGCTCGTATTCGTAGGGAAAATCGCGCCACAGGGGGTAATCCCGGCGCAGGTGGCGGATCGCCTTGAAGGCCAGGGCCTGCAAGCGCCACGGGCGGAAGGCCTGGTGGTTGTAGTGGAGCGGATCTTCCACGTGGATCTGCACGCCGTTGCACAGCTTGCCGGCGTGCTTGTGGAAGGTGGGCTCGAACCAGCATTCGCGCAGCTTGCAGCCGGCCAGCCACTTGGGTGCGATGGTTTCCATGTGGGCGATGATCTGGCGGGCGTCGAGATCGGGCGCGCCGAAGAGCTCCAGCGGCCGGGTGGTGCCACGGCCTTCCGAGAGCGTCGTGCCTTCCAGCATCACCGTGCCGGCGTAGGCGCGGGCCATCGACAGGTTGGGCGCGTTGGGGCTGGGGTTGATCCAGCTGCGCTCCGCCAGCGGCCAGCCGTAGCCCGGCGCGGCCTCGGGCTCCCAGCCCTGCATCGCGATCACCTCGCATTCCACATCCAGCTTGAGGGTGGCGATGAACCACTTCGCCAGCTCGCCCATCGTCATGCCGTGGCGCATCGGCAGCGGGCCGGCGCCCACGAAGCTCTCCCAGCCGGGCTGGAGCAGCGTGCCTTCAATCGGGCGGCCGGCGGGGTTCGGGCGGTCAAGCACCCACACCGCCTTCTTGTGCTTCGCAGCGGCCTCCAGCACGTAGCGCAGGGTGGTGATGAAGGTGTAGATGCGGCAGCCGAGGTCCTGCAGATCCACCAGCAGCACGTCGAAGCGGTCGAGCATGGTGGCCGTCGGGCGGCGCACCTCGCCGTACAGGCTGAACACCGGAATGCCGTGCTGGGGATCGAAGTAGTCGGGCGACTCGACCATGTTGTCCTGCTTGTCACCACGCAGGCCGTGCTGGGGGCCGAAGGCGGCGGTGATGTGCAGATCCTGGAGGGCCATCAGGGCATCGAGGGCGTGGGTCAGGTCGCGGGTGACGGAGGCCGGGTGGGCGAGCAGCGCCACGCGCTTGCCGGCCAGCGGCTTGCGCAGGGCGGGGTCGGCGAGCAGACGGTCGAGGCCGAATTGGATCATGGGTTCACAGCTTTCAGGGCGAGGGCAAAGCCGTCGCGATGGTGGAAATCGGGCTGGGCGGCGGGATGGCGCAGGGCCCAGTAAGCGTGGCTGCCATCGGCGTGTTCGACGACGGCGGTGAGGCCGATGACGAGATCGCCCGGCGGAAACTGTTCGACGCCCAGGGTGACGTCCAGTTCCAGCCCGGCGGCATCCCGGCGGGTTTCGATGCGCGGCGCGGGGCTGGCCGGCGACGCAATGCGCTGGCGGTAATCCGCAAAGTCGAAGCGCATCCACTGGCCATTGGGCGAGAAATTGAACTCCCGGTAGCCCGCCACGCCCGCCTGAGCGACGAACAGCTCGAAGCAGGTGTGGGCCCACAGGCGCTCGGGCGGCAGCGGCGTGGCCGGGTCGGGCACGCGCAGCGCGGCGAGGTCGCCGTCGAGGCGGTAGCGGATGACCAGCCCGTCCGGGCCGGCGGCCAGCGTCACGGCGATGCCGCTCACCGCGCCGTCCGGCAGCGCCGGGTGGCAGACGAGGGAGCGCAGTTCGAGCGGTTCGGTCGGGAACACGGCAGCGGGCATGGTGTCGGATCGAGATCGGGCGGCCCGGCAGTTTAGCCGGTCTCGCCCGGCGCGTTAAACTCCGCAACCCTCTCAGTTTGTAACCAGCCCCGCCCCATGTCCGCCACCGCGCCCGCCCTGCGCAGCCTGCCCGACCGCCTCCGCCAGATCGCCCTGTTTGAAGTGGGCGGGCTGCTGCTCATCACGCCGCCCTTCGTGTGGCTGTCCGGCGTGCCGCCGAAGGAATCCCTCGCCCTGCTCGCCGTGCTGGCGCTGATGGCTGCCGTGTGGAACGGCGCCTACAACAGCAGCTACGACTGGATCGAAGGCCGCCTCACCGGCCGCACCGCAGACCGCCGCCCGTGGCCGCTGCGCATCCTCCACGCGGCCGGCTTCGAAGGCGGGCTGCTGCTCATGACCCTGCCGGTGATCGTCTGGTGGACCACCATGGGCTGGATCGAGGCGCTGGTGGCCGACCTGGGCCTCGCCGCCGCCTACACCGCCTACGCCTTCGTCTTCAACGTGGCCTACGACCGCCTCTTCCCCATCGAACCCCGCGCCCACTGAGCGCACATCCACCCCCGGAGCCCCGCCATGCCCACCACCACCCTCACCATTTCCGGCATGCAGTCGGACGAATGCCTGCGCACCGTGATGAACGCCATCCAGGATCTGCCCCACATCGGCTACGTGGAGGTGTCCCTCGAAACCGGCCACGCCGAGATCGAGCACGGCACGCTGGTATCCGAAGGCGACATCCGCGCAGCGATCGAGGACGCCGGCTTCCCCACCCGCTGACACCCGACCCTGTAGGTCAATGAGATGGACTCCTCCCTCCTGAAACGGCTTCGATGAGCCAGACTG